>JAFGQK010000250.1 GCA_016935735.1 Spirochaetales bacterium
GTTGGCCGCCAGGTTAAAGAGACCAGCATACTAAAAAGAACCTGGACAGCCTGTTAATTGGGTTGTGGGCGTAGCCAACGCTATGGAATATATAATCAGATTTATATGAGATTTCACAGATTGAGATATAGTCCAATCTGCGAAATCCGGCGTAATCCGTGGGTTCATCTCTTTATTGTGGAAAATCGAAATTCCTGGACAAAAAATTACTATCGTGCCTCAATGAATGTTGAGGAGTGCTCAATAGAATCCGGGAATTACTCTCACCATCTGGCGTATTTATCTATTTATCTCTATTACCGATTGTCCAGGGGAAAAGAAATCATTTCTCACATTTTTACTGAAACTCCTTTCAAAGTCCGGCATCATTCCGTTTATGAAATTATATACAATAGATGAATTGAAAAAATGCATAACAAAGTGTGGTTTTGAAATTATCGAAACACAAAATTTATATGATACCCCGCCAAATTATTTCATCGTTGCAAAACCGGGCAGGGATACATAGTGAAATACGATGAAATCATATCTCAAATCTTTTAAATCAGGTTTTATGAATAAAGTGAAACTGGGTGGGAATTCGATATTGGGCAAGCCCTATTGACAAAGAAAAATAAGTAACCACCAATTTTCAGAATTTTCAGAAAAGAATTGACAACTGTCAAGTCATTATATATATTTCATTGACTATTTAATCAGCGTAAAAGGAGTAAGAATGAAGAAGCAATGTGTCCTGCAATTCCCGGCAATCGTGGTTCTTATGTGTTCTCTATACAGCTGCATGGCCGGGGGCAAGTATGCTGAACCTGTGACAACAGGAATGGGAGAATCATCCATTGAAATTGTATTCCATCCGGGTGCATCGGCATTTCCGACCCGGATGGTGGAAAAACTCGGAAACGAACTGGCTTTTAGAAACAACACAGTCACGATCGTGAACATAACCAAAAATCCCGGGTATTTCCTGGACAAGCAACGGTATGACGCTCTTGTCATCATTTCCCCCGTATATGGGGCAACAACCATGCAGCCTGTTCGCGAGTTCCTTAAAGTCAATGCTCCTTTTTCAATGCCGGTATTTGCCCTGTTAACAGGATTCTTCGCATCAACCGGTAAGAATAAAGATATTTCGATACTGGAGGGATTTCTCGCAGAATTGAATTCGAATCTGACAGCCGGTATCAAAATAGGTACTGCGGCCGGCTCGGCAACAATCGATAGTCAGATAAAATCACTGTGTAACAGCATTGGCCAGGCCATATCGATTGAATGATTGCCGGTAATGAGGCAGTGGCTGGCGAATGCGATAAGTCTATCCCGGATTCCACTTCTATTTCTCTGGGTTTATTGGAAATGCAAGGGAAACATCCGGGCTATACCGGTTATGACTGTCATCATCGCTACTGATTTCATAGACGGTCTGGTTGCCAGGAGACTGCACACGGCAAGCACCCGGGGAGCGATTATAGACGTTGCCTGCGATTCAATTGTCATCATTACCGCATGCGTAATCATGGGCATGTCTACACCCTGCTATTTCATACTTCTTGGCTTTATTATTGCATCACTGTTATCATGGGGTATATACAGTTTTTCGGCTGGATGCCTGATATATTCTCCTGTTGGCAAACTGAATGGTATTGTCTGCTACATCGTGATGCTGGCAGGTACTACAGCACACTTGCTCTCCCCCCCTGGGTCAGGAATCCGAATTGTATTGGAAATATCCGCACTCACCGTTGCCATAGTCATCCTTTTCTTTTCCACCTGTATAAATATCGTGGGCCTGTACAGGAAGGTCAATAATCTGTAATCGAAGAAATCGAATCCCCGACCAAAAACTCCCGGATCCCGGCTTTTATTTTTGCATAGAGTGGGCTATAATTCTATAAAAGCGAGATAATGGAGTGAAAATTTTATTTATTAATCCCAATTTTTCTTCGACTCAATCTTCCGATGCAATGGAACCACTTGTTTTTGCGATTCTTAAAGGATTCACTCCACATGATATCAAATGCAAGCTTATTGATGAACGTGTTGAAACCATCGATTTTTCAGAACCTGCCGATCTTGTCGCACTTTCCGTACAAACCTTTACTGCAAAACGTTCATATTCCATCGCACAAATGTTCAGAAAAAGGGGAATTCCTGTTGTCCTTGGCGGAATTCACCCGACTCTTATGCCACAGGAAGCAAAGGAGTTCTGTGATTCGGTTGTCATCGGGGATGCGGAAACCACATGGCCAGAGGTTATCAAGGACCGGCAAAACAACAGGTTAAAACCCTTTTACAGGAGTAATAACGATTACCCGCTTTCCGGGACCAGGCTGGACAGGTGTATTTTCAGGGGAAAGAACTATACCGCGTTAAAACCGGTACAATTCGGGAGAGGGTGTAAATATTCCTGCGATTTCTGTTCCGTACATTCTGTTTACGGTCATTCAATCCGGCAGAACAGTATAGAGAATGCACTGGAAGATATCAGACAGATTAAATCAGGTTTTATTCTTTTTGTGGATGATAATATGTTTGTCAATTATCATAATACAATTGATTTTTTCAAAACCCTTGCCCCGTTAAAAAAGAAATGGGTATGCCAGATGAGTATTGATGCTGCTTACGACAGATCTCTCCTCCGGGTAATGAAAAAAAGCGGTTGCGTTGCCGTTTTTATCGGATTCGAGTCATTTCACCCGGAGAATCTGAAGCAGATGAACAAGACCGGGAATATGAGGTTCCCGGATTACGGGAAAGCGGTGGAACGGATTAAGGAATTCGGCATCATGGTATGCGGTTCATTTATCTTTGGATACGATCATGATAATGTGCAATCCGCAGACAGGGCATTGTCTTTTGCCATGAAACATAAACTCTGCATAGCCCATTTTAACCCGCTTTTTCCTGCACCGGGAACACCACTGTATGACAGGTTAAAGCAGAAAAACAGGCTTCTTCATGAGAAATGGTGGCTCTCGGATGATTACCGGTACGGGATGAGTTTTTTCCTGCCCGGGGGAATGACGCAGGAAGAACTTGCTTATTCCTGTTTTTCCGTAAGAAAAAAATTCAATTCTTACCTTAATATCATCAGGCGAAGCTTTGATGCGAAGGCAAATGCACGATCGCTCTTTCACCTTGGTGCGTTCTGGGTATCAAACATGATAACACGGAAAGAAGTTTACAATAAACAGGGGATAACACTTGGTTAGGAATTTACTGTTCAATACGGTCATTCAACACTCACTAAAAAAGGATTATTCCTTTTATTCGAAAAACAGGAAAAGGCAGAAAGGCATCCAGGAACAGATCCTGAAAACGATTATCGAAAAGAATAAAAAAACCGAATTCGGGAAAAAGCACGGCTTTTCATCCATATCTGATATAATATCATACAAAAAAGCTGTCTGCATTACTGATTACTCCGCATATGCCTCTTATGTTTCTGCCATGCAGGAGAAAAAGAACAATCTGCTTACAGAGGAACCGGTGCTGCTGCTTGAGCCGACAAGCGGTACGGAAAACGGTACGAAACTTATCCCCTACACCGGTTCCCTGAAAAAGGAGTTTTTACGTGCCATCAATGTCTGGCTATATGACCTGTACCATCATTTTCCCCGGATTAAAAAAGGCACCTGCTACTGGTCGATTTCCCCTGCCATTCAGGATCAAAAAAAATACCAGGGAACTATTCCCATCGGATTCGAGGATGACTCGGATTATCTTGACCGGAAAGGAAGATTGATAAGAACCCTTTATGCAGTCCCGCCGCAGGTAAAACACCTCACTTCATACAGGAATTTCCGGTATGTAACTGCGTACTTTCTCCTTCTGGCAAAGGATCTTGCCCTTGTTTCCGTATGGAACCCGTCGTTTTTCCTGCTTATCATCGATTGTATTGTAACAAATTATGAATCCCTTATACGGGACATCCATGATGGTGTTTTGCATCTTCCCGAGCCGGAGGAGTCCGGGTATTTAACACCATTTATCCGAAAGAACACATCACGGGCCAAAGAACTCGCCGGGACCGGGATACCGGAACCAGAAATACGATTTCAAAAGATATGGAAAGAACTTTCCCTTATTTCCTGCTGGACCGAATCATACAGCACATACCATTCGAACCGGCTTAAGGATTATTTCCCTGGTGTTCATATCCAGGGAAAGGGTCTTCTTGCAACAGAGGGAGTTGTTTCTTTTCCCCTTGTTGAATCCGGGGGATGTCTGCCCGCATATACATCGCATTTTATGGAATTCAAACCGGATGATTCGGAAGAAACAGTCCCGTTATGGGAACTTGAAAAGGGTTCATCCTACACGGTCATCATTACGACCGGCGGCGGTCTTTACCGTTATAATCTGGCGGACAGGATTAATGTAACGGATTTTTATGAAGATATTCCCCTTCTCCGCTTTTCAGGAAGGCAAAGGATCATTGATACTGTCGGGGAAAAGCTTGACGAGGAGATAGTATCACAGTATATTGATTTCCTTTTTGCTGCTAAAAACATAAAGACATCGTTTCTCCTTATTACACCGGAACTATCGGATTGTTCTGTCTGCTATTCCCTGTATGTGGAATTGCGGCAGAAAATTCAGCAGCAATCACTTACCGGTATTGCAGAGCAGATAGATCTGTTTCTTGAAAAAAACTATCACTACCACTATGCAAGAAAACTCGGTCAGATTACCCCGTTTCAAATCGTACAGGTAAAAGATGCAAGAAAAACCTATATGGAGCGGTGCATGAAGGACGGTATGCGGCTGGGAGACATCAAGCATGTGTTTTTCGATGTCAGGCCGGATTGGAAAAAATTTTTTATTCCGGTCCGGGAAAAGGAGGGTGCTTAAGTGAAGATAACACTCATTAAACCACGAATAGGGAAAAGGGAAAAAAGCGAATATATCGAAGAAGGAAGGATGGAACCGCTTCAACTTGCAGTGCTTGCCGGCATGCTCCCGGAAGGCACCGGTGTCACCTTTTTTGATGACCGGTTCGAGAACATTGATTATGACCGGGAAACGGATCTTGTTGTTCTTACCGTGGAAACCTTTACTGCCAAGCGCTCGTACGAAATAAGCAGGGAATACAAAAAACGCGGTATCCCGGTCGTGATGGGCGGTATGCACCCTACTCTGCTGTCTGAAGAAGTCGCCTGTCATGCCGATGTTATCTGTACCGGGGACGCGGAAAGTATCTGGCCGGCATTGATAAAGGATTTTCAGCATGGCCGGCTTAAGCCCGTGTACAGGGGGACAACGGGCATTCCCCAGAAAGGAATACTCCCGGACAGGAGTATTTTTAACGGGAAGTGGTACCTTCCCATTTCATTAATCCAGTTTTCCAGGGGATGCAACAGTACCTGCCGGTTCTGTGCGACAAATGCCTATTTTGAAAGAAAGCACCATGTCCGTCCGGACGAGGAGGTGCTTTATGAAATACAAACCCTGCCCCATAAACTCGTTTTTTTTGTCGATGATAATTTTACTGCAAATCCGGAACGTGCCAAATCCTTTTTAAAGAAACTCATACCACTCAAAATTAAATGGGTAACGCAAATCAGTATCAATGCGGCGAATGACCCGGAGCTTGTCTCATTACTCGCCCGGAGCGGCTGTCTCGGTTTTGTCGCGGGGCTTGAATCCATCCAGAGGAAAAACCTGGTAAGTATGGGGAAAAACGTGAATCTTTTGGAATTCAATAAATTCAAACCGCAGATAGAGAGGCTGAAAGACCACGGATTGTCTCTATGGGCTGCATTTACCCTGGGACACGATCATGACACCATTACTTCCATAGAAGATACAATTAGTTATGCGCTGCACTGGAAATTCGCTTTTGCCGCATTCAATGTCATTACCCCGTATCCGAACACACGGTTATACGAACGGTTAAAAAGCGAAAACCGGCTCCTCTTTGACGGGAAATGGTGGCTTCACCCGGATTACCGCTTTAATCATGCGACGTATATTCCCAAACATATGAGCCCGGGAGCATTGACCGAGATCGGTATGCGTGCACGTGTCGTATACAACAAACCGCTTGTTGTCCTGAAAAGGCTCCTCAATCACAGGACCGGCATTAATGCACTTTCCGTGCTGTGGCTGCTGTTCAAATACAATCCCGTGTTCCGGAAGGAAATGTACAAACGGCATGGCATTATTCTTGGAAAGGAAGGTGTTTGAATGCATACTACTCCCGGGAAAATAACGATTCTTCTCCTGCTTCCCGATGCACGTATCCATAAACTTGATTTCGGCCTGTGGCGTATCTCATTCAGGGAGGCACCGCTTACCCTGACCACCCTTGCCGCACTTATCCCCGGCGAACTCGATGTAAAGGTAACGCTTGTTGATGAAAGTGTTATGCGGATACCCCGGCGCGGGAAATACGACATCGTGGGGATAAGCTGCCTGACAGGCACTGCCCGGAGGGCATATCAACTGGCAAAGCATTTCAAAGAGAACGGTTCGACCGTCATCCTCGGGGGAATTCATGTGACCCTTCTGCCGGAAGAAGCGTTGCAGTATGCAGATGCGATCGTGGTTGGATTTGCGGAAAAGACATGGCCCTTATTACTCAGGGATTATATGCACGGGAAACTCAGGCGGGTGTATAAGGATACATCGAATGATGTATCTGCTTTGCCATTGCCAGAAAGAAGACTGCAAAAAAAAGGGCACTATATGGTTCCCAACACGGTTTTCGCCACCCGCGGCTGCAAGGGTTCCTGCTCCTTTTGTTCGGTACCTGCAGCAAAGTACGGCTGGCACAAACGGCCCGTTTCCGAAGTGGTGGATGAAATACGGTCGATAAGTGCAAAGCGGTTTGTTTTTAATGATGTGCACATTACCCAGGAACCGGATTATACCAGGGAAATCCTGAAGGCAATTACACCCCTGCATAAAGAATGGGGCGGGCTTGCATCAACCAGGATACTGGATGACCCTTTATTGCTCGATGCAATGGAGGAAAGCGGTTGTTCCTACCTGCTTATCGGGTTTGAATCGTTTAACCGGGATTCTCTTGCATCGATTCGTAAAAAGAACAATAAAGTGGATGAGTACAGGGAGCTTGTCCGGGAGCTTCATAAAAGAAGGATTACGGTCCAGGGGTGTTTTATTTTCGGTTTTGATCATGATGATAAGAGTGTGTTTAAAAATACCGTGGATATGGTGAACGAGTTGAAAATCGATATTCCGCGGTATGCCGTATTCACCCCGTATCCGGGAACAGAAGCGTACAGGACGTTTGAAAAAGAGAACCGTCTGCTTCACCGGGAATGGTATTATTATGATACGCAGCATGTCGTTTTTCTACCAAAACATATGAGTCCGTATGAACTGGATGAAGGATTCAAATGGGCATACAGAGAGACATTCAGGATACCTGCCAGCATCAGCCGGACATTCATAAAAGGAAAAAGCTTTGTCATTCCATTCCTGGGAAATCTTGCCTATAAATTATATGTGCACCGGCTTTATACCGATGCCAACAGGTTTCCTGACCTTAATGACCTTAAACGCATGAAATACGGAAACAATATCAGATGGGGTGTTGTATGAAGATCACATTCATTATGCCGTGTGTGGGTAAAAAGGCGGGAGGCGGTTATGTGAAAACCTGGCTCATGGAGCCGCTTGCTATCGCTGTTCTCTCTTCCCTTACACCGGGAGGGATCGAAAAGGAGTTTTTCGATGACAGGATCGAGGATATCCCGTATCATACATCCCCGGACCTTGTTGCAATTAATGTGGAAACCTATACGGCTAAAAGGGCATACCAGATTGCAGACCGGTTCCGGGAACTGGGGAAAAAGGTAATCATGGGCGGATTCCACGCAACCCTCGTGCCGGACGAGGTACTCATGCATGCGGATGCAGTGGTAACCGGTGCGGCAGAACCGGTGTGGGAGGATGTCCTTGGGGATTTCTCCGCCGGAAAACTGAAGAGGATGTATCAATCCGGTACCAATCATTTCAGTCCTGTTTTACCTGACCGTTCAATCTATAAAGATAAAAACTACACGAAAATCAAACTCATCGAAACAGGGCGCGGCTGTCCGTTTACCTGCGAGTTCTGTTCCATATCGAGCTTTTTCAGACGGACGTATACACCCCGGCCAATAGATGATGTTGTAAGGGAAATCGATTCCCTTAAGCCGGGTATGTTTTTCTTTATCGATGATAATATCGCCGTGGATAAAGAACATACAAAGAAATTATTAAAGGCATTAATACCATTGCGCATCAACTGGGTCGGCCAGGTAAGCCTTGATATATCCGGGGATACGGATCTGCTTGAATTGATGCATAAAAGCGGCTGTCTTGGCGTCCTTATCGGGTTCGAATCCCTGAATAAGGAAAACCTGAAATCCATGGGGAAAAAAGTGAACGCCGTTATACGTGATTATGACAGGGCACTGGAACAGATAAGGAAATACCGGCTCGGGGTGTATGCAACCTTTTTATTCGGTTATGATTTTGACACCATCGATTCTTTTTCTGAAACACTTTCCTTTTCTCTTAAGCATAAATTCTTTTTTACCGCGTTTAACCATGTTGTCCCGTTCCCGGGAACTCCTCTTTACACGCGGCTTGAAAACGAAAACAGGCTTTTGTTCGACAGGTGGTGGCTTTCCGGTTCATACCGGTTCGGCGATATTGCATTCAGCCCAAAGAACTTTACACCCGGACAACTCTCTTCCCTGTGCAATCATTTCAGGAAAAGATTTTACAGTATCCCTTCCATCCTCACAAGGGGATGTGACCTTAAGGTAAACAGCCGGAATCTTCCCATTGCATCAGCCTTTTTTATTTATAATATAATGAGCCGGGATGATGTGGACAGGAGGAAAGACCTTCCCCTGGGAGTGCCTGGTTGATTAAGACATTCCTTGCCGATGAACAATGGAATACACAGCTCTGCGGCCTGATGCGTTCTGTACGGATGCCCGGGAATATCGAGATTATTTATGCACGTGATCCTGATTTTTTCAAAGGGGTGAGAGTACTGGGTAAACAGAACAAAGTAATGGCAATAACAATAAACGACAGACTTGTCCTGTCCATGACCATCAGTATAAAACCCATGTATGTGAATAAAAAAATAGTAAACATGGGATATATAAGTTCATTACGACTGGCAGAAGATGCACGGAACGGGATGATTGGCGGTATCAGTTACAAATTCTTTAAAAGAATCCATGACCCTGCTTTATGCCCGGCTTATGTTTCCTCGATTATCGATTCGAATGTCCATGCAAAGAAAATACTCTTACGGGAAAAAGACTACTTTATAAAAAACAGGAATCTGGGTAAATATGTCACTTATGCGATTATCCTGAATAAAAAAAAGAAAAGAATAAAACCGGTCACCGGTATTACGGTTATGAAAGGGAATGAGATTCCCCTTGAAGAGATCGTACGTTTTTTAAACAATACCGGAAGGAAGAAGCAATTCTTTCCTGTGTATGAAACAGGGGACTTCCATTCCCCGTATTTAATGGATTTTTCACCTGATGATTTTTATATAGCAAAAAGGAATGGGACTATAGCAGGCGTTATAGGGAAATGGGACCAGCAGGAGTATAAAAAGAACATCATTCACGGGTATCATGGTATATTAAAAACGGCAAGAGCATGGATAAACAGGATTCTTTCATTAACCGGCTATCATCCGTTACCCGGTCCAGGGGAAACGCTTCGTTATTTTCATGCAGGTTTTATCTGTATTGAACAGGACAGGGCGGATATCCTGAGATTATTACTGGATCACGTTATGGCGGATTCTTTGCCATTGCATTACCATCTCTGTATGACCGGGTTTCATGAGAAGGATCCTCTACGGGAAGCGATGCGATATTATTTTTCCATTCCCTATATCAGTCACCTATACTGTTTCTTTTTTAAAGAAGGGATGGATTTTATCAATTCCCTGGATCGTTCATTAATCCCTTACCTGGAAGGAGCCGCATTATGAGCGGGAATTATTCATTAACAGATCTTACTGCCCGGATTACGAAAATTCGGTTTGTCAACACCGGGGAATTACGGGAAATGTTCCTGTTGAAAGAGCGGTACTTTACCCATACGGACTATCATGTATTTGAGAAGGATTTCCTGGAAAAAGACTGGGTGATTGTTCTTCAAAAAAAGGACACCTCCATATTCGGATTCTCGACGATTCAGCAAATAGAAACGAAAGAAAACGGAAATGACGAATTATACCTTTTCAGCGGCGATACGATTGTAGATATGGAATTCTGGCAGGCAAACATGCTTATCCCTGCATTCGGATTTTTTATGCTAAAGTGCATAAACGATTTTCCGGGCAGAAAAATTTACTGGTATCTTATCTCCAAGGGATTCAGGACATACCGTCTGTTACCTGTTTTTTTCAAAAAATACTACCCTTCCCACAAAGAAGATGCACCCCCGGAATACAGGGCCAGACTGGATTATATCAGCATTGTAAAATTCAACGGGAATTACAATCCTGTTACCGGGATTATCTCGTTTCCGGGCCAGAAAGATTGTTTAACGAAAGAGATGGCAGAGATACCGGAATCAAAAAGAAGGAATTCATCGGTTCGCTTTTTTTTAAAAAAGAATCCCTTCTACATGCGGGGTGATGAACTTGCCTGTATTGCTGAAGTGTCCCGGGAAAATCTTACCCCCCTTGCAAACAGGGTAATGGAAAACAGGACCGTCGAGTGGGTGGAATAGGATCAAGTGATTTTCATCGACAAACCCGGTATTTCATCTTGTTTTTTATAAAAAACGGTCTATAATTCTTTATATAGATTTATCGGAAGGTTTTTATGAAGAAACAATTACTTCTTATGACAGTTTTTTTTGCCTTTCTTTGCATACTCCTTATCAGTTGTCCGGAAGAAAATGTTATTACCGGTAACTGTTATTAATAATTCTTCTGTAAGCGGCGGAGTGAACGCTACGTTAACAATTGTATGGGGAATAGAGGAAGAGGAAGAACCTGATGGATATAAAATCATCATAATGCCATCATTTCCTCTTGAATATAAGATATCAGACTATACCCCGGATGAAAATTATTATATTTCAGCAGGATTAATTAATTCCGGCGAGGAGGCTATAGGCTATAACCAGTTGAATACATCCGATGGGGGAAATTACGAGTCTGAAATTATCCTGGAAGATGCTCCAATAAAATCCCCATGACAAAGTACAAACAAGCATTATTCCGGTGATTTTATCTTTATAATCCATTTGCTATTCTATTTTTCTCACTTGACGGCGGATTTCACTTTATTTATCTTTAATCACAATGAATTCATACAGACACCTGTTGAAATATATGAGACCCTATCTTTTTTTTGCGGTTACAGGTCCACTCTTCATGCTTCTTGAAGTCTGCATGGATTTACTCCAGCCGCGATTGATGAAGGACATTATCGATATCGGACTTAAGAATCTTGATGTATCCTATATCACCCGGATGGGATTATTTATGCTTGCAGCTGCAATTGTTGGTCTTGCCGGAGGAATTGGTTGTTCCATATTTTCAACAACTGCCGGTGTCAGCATGGGAACAGATCTGCGCCGGGATCTGTACAAAAAAATCCAGGAACTCCCTTTTTCCGATATTGACAAACTCTCAACCGGAAGCCTCGTCACCCGTCTGACAAACGACATCATACAGGTACAGGAAATATCAATCATGTTACTCAGAATCCTGGTCAGGGCCCCATTACTCATTGCAGGGAGTCTGATTATGGCAATTCTTTTAAGCCCGCCATTATCATTGATCCTTGTTTTTATTATTCCCTTACTCATTATTTCCATTGTTATCATCATGAAGAGATCTTATCCCCTCTTTTATACGGTCCAGGACAGGCTCGATGATCTGAATGTCATAACACAGGAGAACTTAAGCGGGGTCCGGGTTATTAAAGCATATGTTCGCGAACAATACGAATATAAACGGTTTTCACAGGTAAACAATAAACTCATGGACATTATGATTAAAGCATCAAGCACAATTGCACTTACTTTTCCGATTATGATATTCCTATTAAATTTTGGGATAGCAATGGTTCTCTATTCTGGAGGATATATGGTTTCCGATGGAGGAGCTTTTACCACGGGAAAACTGATGGCTTTTATCAACTATCTAATGCAGCTTCTCATGTCGTTGATGATGGTGAGTATGATTTTAATCCGCTTTACCAGGGCAGAAGCATCGGCAAAAAGAATCATCGAGGTTCTTGATATTGTCCCGGATTTACATGATCCTGTTATAGTAAAAAGACCGGATGCGATCTGCGGAAATCTTGTGTTTGACAATGTATCATTCGGCTATGGAAAAGACGGGACAGAACGAGCAGCATTAAAAAACATATCATTCGCCTTACAACAGGGGACAACAACCGGAATTATCGGTACAACCGGATCGGGAAAATCGACATTGGTGAACCTGATCCCCCGGTTATACGATGTCGACTCGGGCAAAATCCTGCTGGATGGTATCGATATCAGGGAGATGTCCCGGAAGGAACTTAGAAGCTGTATTAGTGTCGTACCGCAACAGGCAATACTCTTTTCCGGGACAATCCGGGAAAACATAGCATTCGGATATCCCGATGCTGATGATGAAGCTATCATGGAAGCTGCCAGAACTGCCAGGATACTTGATTTTATTCAAAAATCGGAAAAAGGACTGGATACGGTATTGAATCAGCGTGGTGTAAATTTATCCGGGGGACAAAAACAACGTATATCAATCGCCAGGGCCCTGCTTCCCGACCCGCCGGTTCTTATACTGGATGAAAGCACAAGCGCACTGGATGCCAGGACAGCATTTTATTTGCAGGAATCCCTGCGAAAAATCAGACAAAAAAAAACAACGCTTATTATTGGCCAGCGAATTGCCTCGGTAAAAGGAGCAGACACCATCATTGTCATGGATGACGGCCGGATTATTGACAATGCACCGCATGAAGTTCTTTTAAAACGCTGCAATCTTTACCGGGAAATCGCTGAATCACAGGATGAAGTGGCATATCATGAGTAAACAAAATGAACAAAGAGTGGATATGTTCCGGGGTCACGGCCCGGGACGGGGGCCTCTTCGTATGTTTCAAGGACAAAAACCTGAAGTAAAGGATAAGAAAAGTACAATCAAACGCCTCTGGGGATATTTAGGAATATATAAATTTTCATTACTTATCGTTTTTTTACTTGTTCTTATGGCTGGTGCCAGGGAAATGCTTACCCCCTGGTTTATCAGCATCGCAATTGATAAGTATATCATCCCGGGGAAATTCAATGGACTTTTCTTCCTTATTATTGCAATGGCTGGTGTTTTTCTTGCTGCTGCCGGAGCAGGCTGGCTGCAACAGTATTTAATGATTACCATCTCCCAGAAATCCCTGCGTAATTTAAGGAATGATCTGTTCTCTCATATCCAGACCCTTGATCTTAAGTATTATGACAAGCACACTCATGGTGAATTGATGAGCCGGTTCACCAATGATATTGAAAACATAAGCAATGTTGTTGCGCAGGTAATCACTCAATTTCTGACTGGAATTATATCCATTACCGGTGTCCTGATAATGATGTACTTGATGAACCTGTGGCTGGCGATCATCACTTCATGCACTGTCCCTTTTATTTTTGTCATAACAAGGCTGATAGGCAAAAGGACAGGGGAAAGCTTCAGGGAACAACAAAAGCTTCTTGGGCAGATAAACGGGCAAATAGAAGAAACGGTCACGGGAATGAAAGTGGTAAGACTCTTCCATAAAGAAGAAGAAACCGCAGGCACATTGAACAAAACAAACCAGCACTTAAAAAAGGTTGCCATAAGGGCTCTTGTTTTTGCCGGGGCAATGGGGCCGGTCATGAATCTACTCAATAATTTACGTTATGCAATTATTGCAGCGGCAGGTGGTGTCCTTGGTGTCCAGGGGCTTGTCAGTATCGGGACTATTGCTGCTTTTTTAAATTATACACGGCAGTTTGGCAGGCCGGTCGCGGAAATGGCACAACTGTATAATTCCATTCTTTCCGCACTCGCCGGGGCTGAACGGGTGTTTGAAGTTATAGACCGGAAACCCGAAGTCACAACAACCCCGGGCAGCAAAGTGGTTACTGATATAAAAGGGAAAGTAGTATTTAACAATGTACATTTCAGCTACACAGGAGGTGTTCCTGTCTTGAAAAATGTCCATCTGGCGGCACATCCCGGCCAGACTATCGCGTTAGTCGGTCCTACCGGGGCAGGTAAAACGACAATAGTAAACCTGCTTACCAGGTTTTATGATATCCAGGATGGAGAAATACTTATCGATGATGTGAATATCCGTGATTACAGACTGGAGAGTCTCAGGCAAAGTCTTGGACTTGTACTCCAGGATACATTCCTGTTTCTGGGTACGGTTGTAGAAAATATCCGTTACGGGAATCTTTCAGCATCGGATGATGAGGTTATTGAAGCAGCGAAAGCGTCACGTGCAGACCATTTCATTCGCCACCTGCCGGATGGTTACATGACCATTCTGTCTGAAGACGGCCAGAACCTTAGTCAGGGGCAGCGGCAGCTTGTCACTATCGCCCGTGCGATTCTGGCAAATCCATCAATCCTTATCCTGGATGAGGCAACAAGCAATGTTGATACACGAACAGAAAAACTCATCCAGGACGGTATGCTTCATTTGATGCAGGGAAGAACATCATTTGTCATAGCCCACCGGTTATCGACAATCAGGAATGCAGATATGATTTTAGTCCTTAAGGATGGTGAAATCATCGAGCGGGGAAACCACAGGGAACTTCTGGCACAGAAAGGGTTTTATGCTCAACTTCATGCAAATCATTTTGAAACGGAACTGTAAGCAGGAAAACGTGTATAATCCAGAAAGTCAAGACTTATTTTTTTTGCAACATTCTGCCCAATACATAGCAAGATGTCCTATTTCTCTTGAAAAAATAAAGTACGAGCCATTTCATGGTAGGGTGCTATTCAAGACCCCCAAATATAACGATTATTTTAAGGAAAATTTCAAAGCTTTTGATGTTCTTGATTTTATAGCAGAGGTTACAGCACACATTCCTCCAAAGAGTAAACAATATGGCTTCTCGATGTTTTTTGATAGAAAAAAACATTTGTTTTTATGATTTTTTCTCCCGGGAGGGCTTGCAAGGATTTATAACTTTTACTATCATTTATAACTTTTACTATCATTATGGCTATCTGTTATTCATTTTTTTCTGGAGGAACAAATGATATTTATAAAAAAGCCGTTACCAGCTGTTCTGTTTATGACTATTTTCTTATGTACAGGGTTCTTGCTTAACTCCCAGCAGGCAATGCCGGACGGGTCTTTTACTTATTTTTATCCTTTAAAAATTCCTGCCGGGATAAATGGGATGCAGCCGCAACCGGCATTGAGTTATCATTCATCCGGCAGAAACGGCATGCTGGGCATGGGATGGTCATTAAGCGGCATTCCCGCCATCGCCCGGGACGCTTCCTATGCTATTACTTTTACTGATGAACAACCAGGTGGCGACCATTTTTTTTATGCGGGGCAACGGCTTATCCTGAAAGAAGGGACAACAGATGAGTATTATACTGAAAAAGAAAGCTTTCTCAAAATTGTAGCAGTGTATGCAGGAGATACCATCAGTTACTGGGAAATAAAGGACAGGTCAGGAAAAAGTATGTATTTCGGATATTGTTCCCCTGAACATCATACGACAGCGACAGACGGACATGTCGATGCCGTCGGAGAGGGCGGCAAGGCACTTGTCTGGAGTTTGAGTAAAGGAGAAGATACAAGCGGGAATTGTTATTATATTCAATACCATGAGGATGCGGAAGACGGGGACTATTATCCTGTGAACATTACATACACAAAGAACTCCTCCCACCCCCTGCCGGTTGCCTGTACAGTCGAATTTTTCTATGAAACACGGACAGATCATGTCATTAAATTTCTTCCCACACGGATCGATTCAGACAAGCGACTTGTGTGGATATCGGTAAAAACAGATGGGCACCTTACCGGGAAGTATGGAATCGAGTATGAGGAAGCGGCCTCGACGAAAAGAAGCAGGATGACCGGTATTACCGAATACGGTAACGATGGAAATTCCCCGGAGTACAATCCGGCAGAGTTTCCCTGCATCAGCCCGGATTATATACCCACCGGGAACATGCTTCCCGGGATAGACCTGAAATGGCAGGACGGGGGGAGCGGGGAAATACAGCCATATACGGACCGCAAAGAGGATTTTCATCCGGCTTTTGATCTGGTTGGAGTTTGGGGTTTACCGGATCACTGTGCCGGGTACACCGGGGATTTTACCGGGGATGGTGTTAATGATCTTTTATTCTGGAAAAAGGATTCCGGCAAGGTATATCTCTATCCGGTAAAGAATGGTAAAATACAGCCGCGGTCAGATTATAAAGACAGCTTTCATGAAGATTCGGATATTTATCCTGGCGATTATAATGGGGACGGTACCACGGATTTATTCTTCTGGAAAAAGTCCGACGGCAGGATAAACATTCATCCCGTAATAAATGGCAAAATACAGGGGCAGTCGGATTATTATGCGAGTCTTCACGAAGATTCTCTTATTTATCCCGGGGATTATGATGCAGACGGTACCACCGATATATTATTCTGGAAACTATTTACCGGCGATGTATACATACATCCCATAATAAATGGTGAAATACAGCCGCAGTCGGATTATAAGGAGAATTTGCATCCATTATTTAAAATGATCGTTGAATTTGGCTGGTTTACCGGTCATGTGGATAAATTCGCCGGATATACCGGGGATTTTACCGGCGACGGCACAAATGATTTATTTTTCTGGAATAACGAAACCGGCGAGATATATCTTCACCCTGTAAAGAATGGTGTCATACAGCCATATTCAGACCATAAAACCAGCTTTCACGAGGATTCAATCATTTATCCAGGAGATTTCAATGCAGACGGGACAGCAGATGTTTTGTTCTGGAAGATAAATGACGGCCGGGTAAACCTTCATCTTGTAAAAAATGGAAAAATAAAAATGGAATCGGATTATAAAGAGAGTTTTCATGAAGATTCTGTTATTTATCCAGGGGATTATAATGGGGATGGCACCACGGATCTGTTCTTCTGGAGGGATTCTTCCGGCGGCCGGGTAAACCTTGATCCTGTTATAAATGGCAAGATACAACCACATTCGGATTACCGGATAGATTTTCATGATGCTTCTATCCTGTACATGGGCGATTTTACCGGTGACGGGATCCAGGATGTCCTGTTCCATCACCCACTGAGTGGAAAGCTTTATATTCATCCAGTATCAGCAAACTATCCGGACCTTTTAACCAGCATCGGGACTGCTGCCGGCGGGACTGTTAATGTGGAGTATTCCCCGGCAACACAGGTTCCCGGTGCAGTGAAACCGGGAGAAACAACCCGCCCGTATAGTGCGAATAAATCCCCGCGGCAGCTGGTGACATCCATCACGGTAAATGACGGGTTCGGAAATGACGCTGTCACCTGCTATGACTACTCAAACGGGATGTACTGCACCGGGTACCCGGATGAACGGCGGAATATCGGATTTGAATGGATAAAAACGACAAACCAGGCAAACGGGAGTTACATTAAAACCGAATACTACCATAAAAATGATGATGCCCTTTTACAGGGAATGGTAAAGCGACAGA
>JAFGQK010000251.1 GCA_016935735.1 Spirochaetales bacterium
ACATTGGCCGCCAGGTTAATGAGACCAGTATAATAAAAAGAACCTGGATAGCTTGTTAATTGGGTTGTGGGCGTAGCCAACATTATGATTAAGGAAGAAAAATGAGTGTACTATTCCAATTATTAAACATTCTGGGAAGCCTGGCCATATTCCTTTATGGTATGAAGATTATGAGTGATGGCATACAGAAGATCGCCGGGGAAAAGCTTCATAAAATTCTTGATTATATGACAAAAAACCGTTTTACCGCGGTTCTTACCGGTTTTTTCATTACCTGTATTATCCAGTCATCCTCTGCCACAACGGTAATGGTGGTGAGTTTTGTCAATGCCGGACTCCTTTCACTGGTAAAAGCAATTGGTGTCATCATGGGGGCAAATATCGGGACGACCATTACCGCCTGGATCGTATCCTTTTTCGGATTCAAATTCAGCCTTGAAGCCGTTTCCCTTCCCTGTATCGGGATCGGGATGTTCTTTATTTTTTCCAAAAGACATAAAAACAGGGATATTGGAGAAATCCTTATAGGTTTTGGACTTCTGTTTCTTGGTTTGAAATTCTTAAAAGATTCAGTCCCGGCTATCAATGAAAAAAATCTTGCATTATTCGAGTTTTTAAAGGATTTTGCAGGCCATGGTATTTTGTCCCGGATATTCTTTATTTTTATTGGTACATTGATTACGATTATTTTACAGTCATCAAGTGCTGCTATGGCCATTACGATTACAATGGCATTTATCGGATGGATTGATTTTCCCATAGCAGCTTCGATTGTACTGGGAGAAAATATCGGGACGACGATCACTGCCTTTCTTGCATCCCTGAATACAAATGTAAGTGCAAGACGGGCTGCAAGAGCGCATATGCTTTTTAATGTATTCGGGGTTATATGGATGATCTTTTTATTTCCCCTGTTTGAACTCCTTATCAATAGTATTTTACCCGGGGATGTTTCAAACTGTGAGATCATTACCTTCCGGCTTGCTTTGTTTCATACACTCTTTAATGTTACCAATACATTGATTTTTATCTGGTTTATTCCGGGTTTTGCATGGCTGGTTGAAAAACTGGTCCGGCCGAATGCACGGGATAACGAGACTATATACACACTTGAATATTTTTCCGCAGGAATCCAGGATACCCCGGAGATTAATATTATGAAAGCAAAGAATGAAATATCCAAAATGGCCCGTATTACCCGGGAGATGTTTGTGACGTTTATCAAAATATTTGATAATCCGGATAAAAAACTGCGGGACCTGGTAGAAAGTATCGTGGAGAAAGAAGAATTAACAGACCAGATGCAGATGGAAATCTCGAAGTATCTTGCAGAATGTGCAAAAGAAAACTTAAATGAAACAAGTGCGGATAATGTCACAGCCCTGTTAAGAATCACTCATGAACTTGAAAGTATCGGGGACAGTTGCCTTACGTTGAACTATCTGGCACAGAAGCGTTACAATAAAAAGATTAAACTTTCAAAAATTGCACGCTGGGGAATTGATTCTTATTCAAAACAGGTGCTCGAGTTTATTGATTTTTATGTAAGCCACCTGGAAGCGGATTATCATATCTTTAATCTTGAACAGGCATACAGCCTGGAAGCAGCGATCGATACTTCAAGAAATAAACTCAGGAAAAATGCCCAGAAAAGACTCCAGAAAGGGGCCCAGGTGCGGAGTGAATTGCTTTTTATCGATATTGTCCGGCATTTTGAGCGAATCGGGGACTATTCCTTGAATATTGCCCAGTCTCTTAAGAATATGAAATGAAGCCAGCGAGTCAGAGGAACAGCGAGCCAGAGGATAAGCAATCCAGAAAGTCAGAAAGCCAGATGACATTGAATCACATTATAGATTTCTTACAATAATCCATTGGGATTGGCCGGTATATAAAAAGTTCGTATCGGCTTCTTTTATCTTAAAGAGATTAACTTTATTTATATACAATTCCACTGCTTTATGAGAATATCCTGATTTCTTTAATAGAATTTCTATTTCACTCATATGAGCTTCCTTTCACCTTATTTTTGTTTAATCTTAAAGTATATTATTTGAGTTATCCCGGATAAAAACCATATCAAAGGGATTCTTTTTATATTCATGACGCAGGCTATGCCCGCAACCAAAAATGATGTGATTTCCAAATGCCTGCGTTCGGCTATTAAGTCTCATTTTCTTGTTAAAAAACAAAAAAATAAGACTTAATAGCATATGCAACCTGGATAAACATCCTTTTTCAGTGATGAACAATTCCATAATCAAATCATCTTTTTAAACAGTTACTTTCTTAGTTTCTTATAGAAATTCTCAACCATACCGATATGCTTAACCATTTTTCTCCCTTAAAGCTCCTGTTAATTCTTCTGCATTGTCCGTTTTCCCCCGGCTAAAGTCTTTTCTCCCGGAATGTCTGCGGGCAGCCGTTTGCCAATAAACAGGCTGTTTGAGATTCAGATGTAAATAAATAATTATTATCTGTCATACTCATCTCCCATTATTTTATTGAATAATAAAGTGTATGATTGTGTTCCTGGTAAACGATATCTTCATTCTTTACTAATTCCTCGATATATTTTATAATCTCGTTTTTATGAAGATTCAATCCAGCTGCAATATCATCCAGAGAACAAGGTCTTCTTTTTAGCAGGTTTATTATTTCCTCTTTTGTTATTTTCATGTAATTTTCATCTGTTGATCTTGAGAAATCGGATATTATCTCGACATTACCATCGAAATATTTTGATAGTTCCACCATTTGATTGCCAGGGACCGAGAAAGCGAAAGATTCAGCCGGAGGTCGTTTGACAGTATTCAACTGAATCTTAGCCGGGTTTATTTTTTTTATGATTTCATTTATACTCAAAACTTCTGATTGAATAGAAGTAACACCATTTAATAAAAACACTTCCAGCCAGATTTTGCCTCGATACATATTTGAAAATTTGATAATTCCATTCGCGACTTTCTCGAAAGATAATTCTTTGCATGGACGATTTACATAACGGAATATATCTTCTTTTCCTGCATCCAGAGAAGGGATAACTAAATCGGCATTTTTTAATTCCTTCCGGACGTTGCTGTCCCATAACAAAGAACCATTTGTAAGAATGGCAATCGGTATATTTGTCATTTTCTTTATTTGATTAATTAATTCCCTCAACTCCAGACATAATGTAGGCTCTCCTGAGCCCGATAAGGTAATGTAATCAATTTTAATATCATCCTCTAATTTTTGTTTAAGTTCGTTTATTATTTTAAAGACAGGTACGAATTCTTTTCTTGTTATTGTTTTATTTGTTGTCCTCCCAAGCTGGCAGTAAATACAATCATACGAGCATGTTTTAAAAGGGACAACATCAATACCCAGGGAAAATCCCAGACGTCTCGATGGTACAGGTCCGAAAATATATTGATAGTTATAATTATTTTCTTTCATATCAGTCATGATTAAAACAGGTATTCTTGATATTTTCCCAGATATTTCTAATCTGCTTTGTCATTTCATTGTCGGTATATTCAATTACTGAAATGCCTTCCATTTGAGCTTTTGTCATAGCTTTGTCATAGGGAATTTCACCTAAAAAATCCGATCCTGATTTTTCTGCTATCTCTTTTATTTCTTCTGATTTTTCCGGATTTAAATCATATTTATTAACTATAATACCCGATTTGATCTTGAAAAAATCGATAACATCCAGAACCCGCTTTAAATCATGAATACCGGAAACAGTAGGTTCTGTAACAACTAAAACATAATCCGTCCCGGTAATGGAGGCAATGACAGGACAACCTGTTCCCGGGGAACCGTCTATTATCGATTTATTCAGCCCATGAGAGGCTGCCAGGTTATTCTTTTTACTTCTTATTAATGATACCAGTTTACCGGAATTTTCTTCGGAAGCACCCAGCTTTGCATGACTCATAGGTCCGAACCTTGTTTCTGAAACAAACCACTGTCCATTTATTGCAGTCTTGAATGTTACGGCATCAAACCTGCAGACAAGTCCGCAAACGCCGCAGCCTTCACAGGAGGTGGGATCAATTTCATAGACAATGCTGTTATTATAGGAAGTTTCAAAAATGGCACCGAACCGGCATTCCCCGAAACATGCACCGCAGGCACTACATTTTGCAGGATCGATTTCAGCAACCTCGCCTCCGGAGAAAACGCCGCTCTCTTTTAACTCGGGTTTCAAAACAAGATGCAGATCGGCAGCATCCACATCACAATCAGATATGGCAATATCTTTCTGGTCAAATAATGTTGACAGAGCACAAAAACTCGCAACTAACGAAGTTTTTCCTGTACCGCCTTTTCCGCTGATAACGACGAGTTCCTTACCGGCAATAGCGTTGTTTCTGCTTTGAGAGACATTGCTTTCAATCTTTTGAGTATTTGTATCCTGTAATTTTAATTTTAGAGGCTTTCTGCCGGTATTTCTTCCTTCCTGTGCCATTGTTATTATTTTTAAAGCTATATCCTTAAAAAGTGATTCATAGTGGGGCATCCTGTCTACTACCAGATCACCAACCGAATAACATTCTGCAATCTCACGCATATCCGGGATTTCCCCGATTATTTCAAGACCTTCCTTCGTGCAATAATCTTTTAGATCGTTATTGAAGTATTCTGCCCGATTCACGATAACGGCAGGTTCCTTTCCCAGTTCCCTGCACATATCCACGGCCAGCTTTAAATCATTTATGCCAAAGGGTGTCGGATCTGTTACCAGCACGCATAAATCGGTATTTTTCACTGTTTCAACAACAGGACACGCTGTGCCGGGTGATGAATCCAGTATATTGATATTTTCTCCTGAATGTTCTTTTACTTTTTTAATCAAACGGGGTGACATGCCTCCTTCGCCGGTTTCAAGTAAGGCATAATGAAAATCTATATTTCCGCTTTTACCGGAAAGCAGAACACCTATTTTTCTATCTTTTTCTATAATGGCATCTTCCGGACATACAATTGTACAGGCTCCGCAGATGTGGCATAAATTCTTAAAAAATAATACAGAATTATTAATTAGCGCTAGAGCATTGTATTTGCAGGCTTCAACGCATTTCCCGCAGGAAGTACATTTATTTTCATCTATACCCATCGGGGAGAGGAGCATGACATCTTTTTGGGTTGTTATTTCCGGTTTAAGAAAGAGATGTCCGTTAGGTTCTTCAACATCACAATCAAGATAGCAGACCTTTTTACCCATTTTTTCAAGCACCCTGGCAATGTTCGTCGATATGAAAGTCTTTCCTGTTCCGCCTTTCCCGCTTGAAATAGCAATATTCAATTTCATCTTCTACTCCTTTTACAAGTTTATAATTGGAAGCTCTATGGCTCGAAGAGACATCGAGCAATACCCTTTTTATTTATCACAGGGTGGTTTATCACATGGTGTCTCACGACCACAGCAAGTCTGATTTCTGCCGCACCGTGTTTTATTTTGATTTAGGTTCTGCGTTTTATAATCGGTAGAATGGAATCCGCTTCCTTTAAAAATAATTCCGATACCGCCACTTACAAGCCTTTTTACAGATCCATTACAAAGAGGACAAACCCTTACCGGATCATCCATCATTCCCTGCATCTGTTCAAAGGAGTATCCGCAATTATCACATTTATATTCATATATTGGCATTTTTTGCCTCCTCTCCTTACTTTGCTTTACCATTACTTCAGATATGGTCGTATCCAGATAGACCTTAAATAAACGGCTTGATCATTTTCTCGATTTCCTTCTTTGATATTGCGCCAACAACTCTCTCTCCCACCTCGCCATTTTTAAAAACCAGGCAATTGTAAAGATTTAGAAAATATAAAATAAACCCGATACCAAGACCGATTATCAGGTTAAATATTTTTATTAAAATGGAATCCTTAATAGAATAAGATAATAAAGGCAGCATCCCGTGTCCATCCTGGACAATCGAACTTGCCATTAACACCGAAAAGGGGACTAAACTTCTGGAAAATAGCAGTACGAATACGAGATGAGGTCCTGATTCGGGAATTAATCCGACAAGCCCTGCCCGGAGGGGAGGTGGTTCAACCGATACAGGGATATATGGATTGCGTCGTATGCTTTCCGTTGGCAGTCCCAATAAAAAATGACTCATAGCGGTGTTACCGGCACATACAATAGCTGTTATATCTTTCAAATTTATTTTTTTACCATTTGCAATATTGTGTATTAAATCATTGATATCCTTAATCAATAACCTCTGAAGTTCAAAAGAACCTTTCTTTGTTAATGGAGATATTGTATATTTTCTTTCATTAGTCTGATAGTGCAAATCTATGAATCTTTTCGTATCTTCATTTTCTGCTGTCCTGTCCTGTACCATGGTTTCTTCTGGAATTTCAACTATAAGATCGCTTTTAATGGTTGTCATGCAGGTCAGGACATAGCCTTTGTGAATCTCCTCATGTGCAAGTTTTTTTGTAATACCCCCGGAAACATTTCCGTTCAAAATAATCATTTTGCAGCGCCCACAGATACCATCACCACCGCACAGATTATTGATGGTTATAGATGCCTTTGAAACTGCTTCTAAAAGAGTTGTATCCTCCTGTACTGCAACTTCTCTGTTTTGAGGTAAGAATCTAATCCTGCATTCATTCATATTATTTCTATTTTTATTCCCTCATCATTTTTGCACCGCACTTTGGACATATCTCGTTATAACAGGGGACACCCTGCCGGTGAGCTATCTTTTCTCCGCAGGACGGACATATGCAATTTCCCGAAGGTCCGGCACCTGAACGATTTCCCTTATTTCTTCCTCGTCCGGTGCCGAAACCTGTTCCGCTGCCGCCTCCTCCATAGGGGCCTGTTCCATCTCCTTGTGGCATTTTAATTTCCTCCTTTCATTCCAGAAGGTGAACCGACAGTCGGCTCACCGGTAGATTCCCATTCACCATTCCTGTATTTATTGATAGCGTCTTTTACCAATCCGGATATACCGGAGATGATTTGAATTTTTGCAGCTTTTAACGTTTGAAAGGCATTAGGGCCAACATTTCCTGTTAAAACCGCTTTTACACCTTTAGCACTCATAAGTTGTCCCGACTGGATTCCTGCTCCGCCGCTCGATTGGGTACTGGCATTGTCGATTGCTTCAAAATCCATAGTTTCCGGATCTGCAATAATAAAATAAGCACACCTTCCAAATCCCGGATCTACCTGCGATTCAAGGGTGTTTCCCCGGGATGTAATACATATTTTCACATCGTCCTCCTCATCTTACCATTGTTTAGTGGTCATGTTCGTCATGATCACATTCTGTTTTATCGATTCCGTAACCTTTACCAGCACCCGGGGTACAGAGTGATTCACCTTCCCGGATCGTACCATTACAAATCTGATTCAAATCCCATTTTTCCGTCTACAAAAAAGATAAAATAAGCGCATTCGTCAAAATCATTATCCATTCCCGAAATCGGGCTGGGACTTTTTGCTGTAATACAAATTTTCATATAACTATCCAATTGGTCATTTTAGAAAAAGAAGGATCCCTTACTCACCTGTTTTTATACAGGTGAGTTACGGGATCACTTGAACCTACTTTTCAGGTTTGCCTTTTTCTGCTTCAAGTTTTTCTAACTCCTGAATTCGATCGTTTAATGCATTCAAATTATCCTGCATATACTTTGCCT
The DNA here is from genome assembly GCA_016935735.1 of Spirochaetales bacterium. GTDB lineage: Bacteria > Spirochaetota > Spirochaetia > SZUA-6 > JAFGRV01 > JAFGRV01. The sequence continues at coordinate 7,663 of JAFGQK010000251.1, forward strand.
GATTTTTAAGAGTTTCTGCCTCCTGTCCCGGTATAAAAGTTGGTGGCACATAAGGGGTATTGGGATAATAGGCTCCCGTATTGTACCTTGCCCATCCGGGGAGTCCTGTCGCCCAATACATATTTCTATATCCTCTCCCACGGCCTCTGCCTCCAAATCCACCGAATCCACCAAATCCGCCACGACCAATAACCGGATTAGCAAAACCTGGTACAGAATAACCTGCGCAAAAACCCAAAGCCCTTCCTGTCATGGGTCCCAAACCATTAGGACCTGTTCCATCTCCTCCCGGCATAGTAAAACCTCCTTAAAATTTAATAAGAATATGGAGCACTATATGGCGCCATTCCGCTTATAGGGTAGGGATATCCGTAATAGGGAGTCAGTCTCATTGTTCTGAATCCCATACCACGGCCTCGTCCTCTGCCCCGGCCGGAGAATCCTCGTCCTCTGCCCCGGCCGGAGAATCCTCGTCCTCTGCCCCGGCCGGAGAATCCTCGTCCTCTGCCGAATCCATAACCTCTTAGCCCTTGACCTGAAACCGGGTTCATATAACCAGGTACAGGATAACCAGCACAGTATCCCGCTGCTCTTCCTGTCATCGGACCTGAGCCTGCAGGGCCCGTTCCATCTCCACGTGGCATAATCACACCTCCTTCTTTTAAAAGATTTACCATATCTTTGTCTGAACCAATTATTTCTTCTTTTCCCGATTTTAAATCAATAATTTCCCCTGGATAATTTTGCCCTTGCACCCCACTATAGCCTTCAATCTTTTCAGGGTTTTCTTTATCTATCTTTACTATACAGTGACCTTTTCCATTACCTGTCATCGGGCCTTTGCCCAGAGGGCCTGTTCCGTCAAATCCCGGCATTCTCTTTACCTCCTTATGATATTGGAAACCATTTTCACAATTATTTCAAAAAAAAATAACCTCTTTTACATTCCGGACATATTCCATACCTCAAGAATGGCTTCTCTTGATACTGTTAATCTGAAACCATAATCCTGAGATTTTTGTCCCCATTTGTGACAGTTTCTCATAAAACTCCTCTTGTGATAATGAAAACCATTATCAATATAACTATAATAAAAAATTTTCAACATGTCAATAGTTGTGAATGGTTTTCATTATCAAATTCAAAGAAATTATATTCCTAATATCTTATCGATCTTATTTTTATCGAATCCTATTATCTTTGCACCTTTAAGAAATATGACCGGGACACCGGAATGTGCACCGACCCTTCTTTCAAACTCCTGCATATACCGCGGGTCTTTTGTAATATCCTTTTCATTGACGCTTATTCCCAGTTTTTTTAAATAATCCTTTGCCTGCCTGCAATATCCACAGGTAGGGGTTGTGTATAAATCTGCTGTCATCTATATATGTCCTCCTGTTATGTAAATCTTCCATTATCTTTTGCTTTAATAAAAGAAGAATGGATAATCCCTGTCGGGTTAAACATTATTTAAAAATTCTATCCAATAGTTGAGTAATCTGGCTTTTACTCTGAATACTGGTAGTTGCAGCGATGACTTTTCCATTTTTAAAATAAACCGTAAAAGGCAAGCCCATAAACCCCGAACATTCCGGTAAATTTCTGATGAAAAATGCTGCCTCGATGTCAAAATCCATGTCCCTGAAAGCAACATGGGGATAGTGTTGTTCCAGTTCCTCCATAATTCCATAAACCGGTATGCACATAGGCCCCATCCTTCCGCAACAAATCATTACTTTTTCATTCTCCTTCAGGACTTTTTGAGTTTCCTCCTCCGTTTCCAGATGTTTTAAATTTGTATTTAGCATCGTTTCCTCCTTAATAAAATATGTTAAATGTATTCAGTGCCCCTTATTCCGGATATATATTTTTCGCAGGATAATGCCGCGGTCACCCCATCACCTACCGCTGTTGCTATCTGACGATAGGTATTGGCCCGTAAATCTCCTGCTGCAAAAATACCGGGAATATTTGTATTCATTTTGCTGTCAGTAATAATCCATCCTGAATCATCTGTTTTTACCACTTCTTTCATATAATCAGTGTTTGGCGTAAAACCGACAAATATAAAAATACCATTGCATTTAAAATCAGTAATCTTTTTTGTTTTTACGTTTTTCACTTTAATGTTTTCTACGTTATTATTACCCTCGATGGCATCTACAGTGGAATCCCATATAAAATCAATTTTTCCATTTTTAAAAGCCTGCTGTTGTAATATTTTTTCTGCACGAAGTCTGTCCCTTCGATGTACTATGGAAACCTTCGAAGCATACCTTGTTAAAAAGAGTGCCTCCTGAATGGCAGTGTCGCCGCCTCCTACGACAACCACATCCCGATTCTTAAAAAAGGCCCCGTCACATATAGCACAGTAAGACACCCCTTTGCCTCTTAATTCATCTTCGCCAGGAACTCCAAGATTTCTTGCTTTAGCCCCTGTCGCGGCAATGACACTCTCTGCTATATATTTTGATTCATTCTGTGTTATTATAGACCACTTTCGTTTTTCATCGTCAATTTGTATAATCTTTTCAACAAATCCTTCTGTAATCGTAAGTTCAAAAGACTCCGCCTGTTTTTTGAAATTATCGATCAATTCAAATCCCTTTATTTTTCCCGGGACTCCCGGGTAATTTTCGATGTCATCTGTCAACATTAATTGAGACAAAATAGTATAACTTTCAATTAATAGAGTTTTTAGCATCGCTCTTGCCAGATATATTCCGGCACTATATCCGGCAGGGCCTCCGCCGATAATAATTGCATCATATTTTTTATCTGACATTGTTTTCTCCTTCGATTTTCATTTCGGCTGCCTTATAGTACATTCCTTCCACTCCTTTTTTTTAAAACCAAACAGTCACCTTATGTATACCAGCTCTTCCTTACCTGTTCAATAATCTTTTTGCCCCTTCTTCCAATACGCTTTTAAAGTATTTAAAGGACACATTTACCGATTCTATTGGTACACCAGTCCAATCAGATATTTCCAATATCTTTTCGGGATCCTCATTTATTAGTTTTTCATAATAGCCAATGGCATCTGCGACGATGATTTTCTCATGCTGTTGGAACATCTCGTTGGCCTTGCCTTTATCCCAGTCTTTAAAAATATAATTCCAGTGCTTAAGCCATCCGGGAGTTATCCAATGAACTTTATTTGTGCCGGCAATCTTTTCCCGGTAATCAGAACTTGTAAGCATGTCTACGCAATTCGATGCTTTTATTCTGACAGCCTCCGGGCATTCTTCCTTTATAAGAATATCCATCACCCTTGATGGGTCATTTGGATCCATAAAGCATCTCTCTCCATATACTACTACTATTTTATCAGAAATAGTTAAAGCGGTTTTTATCTGATTTTTAAGTTGTTTTTTTAATTCCAACTGCCATTCGTGTAATCCGGGAGCAGTAAATAATACTTTTTTGGCATTAAGGAAACCATCATTCTGCAAATGATTTATTTCGGACTTGAGGATTCCGCAGGAAACAATACAAATATCTGAAAATGACAGAGATTGACTGGTATCGTTTACATCCATACTGCCTCCTTAAATAAAACAAATACTTACTTTAGATTATTTTAATGTACATTTTCCCATACCAAATATAATGGTTCCCAACCGAACCATATTACTTCCTTCTTCAATGGCTATTTTATATGAATTTGACATACCCATCGATAAAGTCTTCATATTGACATGAGAAAGACGTAACAATTGTAATTTGTCAAATATATCTTTTGTTTTTTTAAAATATGGCCTTATTTTTTCCGGATCCCCGACCCTGGGGCCCATCGTCATAAGACCTTCCAGATGTATATACTCCAATTGCGATATCTCTTTTACCAGTTTTTCAATAAGGTTATATTCCGGTTTTACCCCGGCTTTCGTTATTTCACTGCCGATATTTACTTCAATATATACGGAAACTGCATTTTTCCCGGCCGCTTTAACCCGTCTATCAATAGCTTGTGCCATTTCAATCGAATCAACTGTTTGTATAACATCGAAAAGCGGCGGATAATTTTTCACTATCGTGCCTTACCGCTTCTGACGGGCAGATATCGTGACACGTACCACAGCGAATACATTCTTCCATATCGATTTCCGCTTTCTCATCATCTGCTATTTGAATTGAACCTGCCGGACAATTCTCCACACATACCCCGCAACCTGTACACATAGCCTTACTAATCCACGGCATTATAATACCTCCTTTTATGCTTTACATTTTATAATAATTTATCTTCCTTTTGGCTGTTAATTTATGTTAAACAGCACATATATTCAACATTCCGGACATAATATATGTCTGCAATTTTTCTTTTTGTTACAGCATAATTTTAATAGCGAGAAATATAATTTTTCCTTGTGTTTCATATATAACGGCAGGAAAGTGAATATGAGTGCCAAAGCAAATCTTTTTAAGCCTGCTAATAAACCAAATGCTTTCCATATTCTCAAAGAAGATGTAACAGTATAAAAACTCTTTATTGAATTAAAAAATTCTTCCTGTAACTCATAAGTTGTTAAGCGTTTGGGTATAAAGGTAACATGCATAAAATCAAAATATTTACCACGGTAGGTAATTATTCTGTTTTGATTCTCAAATTGTTTGTATAATTCCGTACCCGGAATAGGAGTTAAAACAGCAGGCTGTAGAGTATATGCATCTATTTCCTTACAAAATTCAACAGACTGCCTTATATTTTCTTTTGTATCAGTGTCCAGACCCAGCACAAGAGAAGTAATTACTTTAATTTTATATTCTTTTAAACGGAAAATACTTTTCCTTATTCTTTCGATTTTTATTTTTTTATTAATATCATCCAGTGTCCTTTGGTTTATTGATTCAATTCCCAGAAGAACTGTCTTGAAATTCGCCTTTTGCAATAATGATAAGAGTTCTTCATCTTCTCCCAGATCGGCTCTCCCAAAAAAGAATGTGCTTTTAAAATAAAGCTTTCTTTCTATCATTTCTTCAAGAAGCCTTTTTGCGCGATTTTTGTTAAAGGTAAAATTATCATCCTGAAAATTCATATATGCAAATCCCTGTTTTTTCAAGTCAGATAATTCAGCCAGAACGTTTTCAATACTCCTTTCCCTGTAAGGTCCGAATATTCTGGAAGTGCTGCAATAGATACAATGAAATGGGCATCCCCTGGTTGTTAATACATTCCCAACCGCACAGGGAGTCTTTAAAATCGAATAATCGGGAAATGGTATCGTGTCCAAATTCATTATTTTAGGGGCATAGACAATTTTGTCCTGAATATCACCATTTATCACGGCATTTATTACACTCTCTGCTTCACCAACAACCACCTGGTCGGCATGTTGTAATGCTTCGTGCGGCAGAGCAGTGGCATGCATTCCTCCTATTATTACTTTCTTTTTTTTTGCTTTAAAATAATCGCCCAATTCGTAAGCACGAGTGGAATTACCGGACATGGTATATATTCCTATAATGTCGGAATCGCATAGTTTCTTAAAATCGAAATCCTTATATAGTTCTTCATATACCGAAACATCATGGCCTTCCTTTTTTAACATTCCTCCCAATATGAGAGGACCGGTAATCGGATTTGGCAACCCATACGTTAGGTGTCCAATACGAAAAGCAAGTTGTGTTCTTAATCTTGAAGCTGGTACCAAAAACATTATTTTCATATCACCATCCTCCTTTATTTATGTTACCCTTTTTAGCCAATTCCATTACACTCATCTGCTTCGTCCCTCGATAATTCAACAGCATAGTACTAATCCGCATCTTCAATACATATTTGCTTATTTTTTATGGCAAAAATAGTTTTAACAATCAAAAGTAAAATCATAGAATTCAAAACAATAACTATTACCCATGAAGCTACTTTAAAAAAAATTATTCCTGTTTCATGATACATTAAAAGAGTTCCGATAGCTAATGCATCGATAGGAAAAGAATAAGCCCACCACGAAAGATAAAATTCAATTTTAAAAAATATTTTAAATTGGAAAATTATCAGAATAAACATAAAAACTCCAAAATAATAAAGGAGATTCCCGAAAGGATTCAAACCTATTAATTTTGTGATGGCTATGAAACCTATAATAGGAGGAGCAAATAATATAAAAAAAGTAGGTATTAATTTTCCCGGAATAGGGTGATGGAAAATTATCCTGTTTACCACTATTGTCGTCAGAATTAACCACCAGAAAAAACCGATACTAAAGAAAAACCATGATAATTCAGGCGAGAAATGTTTTACTCCTGCAATCGGGATAATTATGCATCCTACTACAGGAATAAACCATGATGGATTTATATGATGTATTTCAAATTTATCGTGCCGTATCCAGACAGACATGATAATAATCGTAAAAATAAATTGTATTATGACTCCTGTCCACCAGAGATATTTAGAAACTGTCAGATTTAAGCCAGGATATATTATGCCGGCTATGAGAAATAATTTTGCCAGTATTGGGAAAAAATTAAGTTTTATGGGGTGATTGAATTCCTTTTTTACTTCTTCCGGATGTCTTATTAATTTTATTAAATATATAAGTAAAATTATTCCCGTGACTATAATTGAAAAATAGAGAAGATAATTACTTATAATAAATGGTAATTTCAGAATTTGTTCCGTTTTTTGCCAGGCTAAAGTAAATCCAATTAAACCCAGACATATTGCTAAAAAGGAAACAGGAAAATATTTTATTCGATCAAATCTATAAGTTGAATTATGATTTTCTTTATTTGACATTACATAATCCTCTCTATTTATCAGTACCCATGCGGTATTCCCCTTATATGCAAAAGTAAATGATCCGTATCACCCTCTAACCCATCGATCCATCCATAATTGGCATCTTTTTTAGAATCCAGTTCTTTTATATAAGGCTTAATATCCAGTAACGGAGTATCATTAAATACATCTATCCCGGAAATGACTATCTCGTTCTTGATTATCTTTTTTATCTTAACAATACTTATGCCAATAGAATTAGGACGATTCGGTGCCCGACTTGCGAAAATTCCGACCATTTCCCTGTTTGTCCAGGGTGGCGATACGTGCATAGATATTTCCTTTTTTAACCTGTCAATATAATAGATCACATATATGTAAATAAAATCTTCAAGATGAAGAAGTCCTTCAAAGTATTCATTGTTGACGATAATGCGAAAATTATCTTTCTCATCATCCACAGGTTGATAAGGAGCATGATCTGTATATGGCGTTTTAATACTACCAATTTGCTTTAATTTTATATACATAACAAGTTTTCATTCCTGCTAAATAAATGTCTTTACCATTTTATTATCTTCCCCTCCCGCCGCCGCCTCTTCCACGACCGCGGCCATCACGAGGGCCTATTCCCATTCCCATTCCTCTTCCCATTCCTCTTCCCATTCCTCTGCCCGTTCCCCTTCCCATTCCGGTACCGGGACCAAAAATTCCTGTATTCTGATCCTGGGGATTTTGCAGATCGGAAGCCGATCTTGAATAAATAGCTTGATTTGGACAGACACGGGAACATACCCCGCATTCAATACATTTATTGTAATCGATAACTGCTATCTTATTTACTATTGCTATAGCTCCCTGAGGACACGCAGATACGCATTTTCCGCACCCTGTGTAATGTCAATAATAATAGGAATTAATATGCCGGAAGAAAATAAAAAACAGGAACAGATTGAACAGGGAAAACGGTTAAAGAAGGTTTTGATATTGTTACTGCCACTTTTCAGGGCAGCGATAAACATCCGGATAAACTTCCGGGTATGCATACACAAATAGTAAAGCTTGTTGTTTCAAAGGATTCCGGTGTAATCCTGGGAGGAAGTATTTTGGGGGGATTGAGTACAGGAGAGCTTATCAATGTAATCGGTTTGGCTATACAAAATAGGATGACAGTAAATTCGATTTTTACCACACAGATTGGTACTCACCCGTCACTTACCGCACCCCCGACTGCATATCCATTAATTAAAGCTGCTGAAATTGCAGTGAAGAAGATGAAAAAAATATAAAAAACAGGAGGTAACGTATGGATCCGGAAGAATTAAAAATCATTCAAAATAAAGGTGATTTGAATTTTTATTATAAGGTTGACGCTCTGAAAGGCGAAATAAATTGTGAATTAAAGGATGGCAGGATTATCGATATCTATCGAACCTTTGTCGATCCCGATCTTAGAGGCAAGGGTATTGCAAATGAATTGATGATGAAAGTTATAGATTATGCAGAAAAAGAAAAGTATAAAATAATACCATCATGTTCATTCGCTGTTTCTTTTTTTAAAGTAAGTAAGAATTATCAATATCTCCTTGCACCGGGAGTAAATCTGGATAATCCAGGCAGTTGTCGACTGCCTCCTGTCTCGAAAAATAAAAAATTTCTGGCAAAGAAGAAAAGAAAGAATTAAATACCAAGATTGGCAACCTCATCTGCAGTAAACCATCCTGCTTCCAGGGAATGATGGTCGGAAAAGGTTTTGAGTTTCCCGCCGGTTGGTCTTGCCAGGAGGGTAAAGCGCATCCAGTTGTCTTTCGGGATATGGTCGATAAGGCAGATACCTTCAGGTCTTATATCTATTCCTGATTCTTCTTTTGTTTCCCGTATTGCTGCATTTATAATACTTTCATTTTTCTCTATCCTGCCCGCGGGAAAAAACCAGGTATTTTTACATTCTTCTTTTGCTTCTTTAATAAGAAGATACCTGCCGTGATTATCAACAATGATACAGAGGACATATATATTATCCATAAAATTTTGAAATAATTTCCTTGTATTCATCTGTCAGCTGTGCATAGGTGAGAATTGCCTCCAGGTATCCTGACGGGGCGCCTATGTCGAGGTGCTTCCCGGCAGCTCTCATGAAAACAAGCCTGTTCGATTTTGCCAGGGTTCGGATTGCGCCGATATGGTAGTACTCTCCTTCTTTGTGTTTTGCATATCCTTCCTCAAGTGGCTTATATAATTCCGGGGTAAAAAGATACCTCCCGATGGTTGCCTCTTTACTCGGTTCTTTCCCGGGGGCAGGCTTTTCAATAATATCGGAAACATGAAGGTTGTCAGGAGCAGGAGCTATAATCCCGTACCGTTCAAGATTCCTGGGATTATGAATCGTGGTAAGAACGGAACATCCTGTTTTTTTATAGAAATTGATAAGTTGGAGTGACAGGGGTTCATCACCAAAATGAATATCATCCGGGTATGCAACGATGAACGGATCATTCCCTGTAAAGGATTTTGCAAGCAGGATAGCATCTCCTGTGCCTTTCATTTCCTTCTGACGGACAAAGTAAAAATGTTCTTCCGGTGGGAGTATCTTCATTACTTTATCATGTGCACCTTTGGCTGTTAATACATTCTCAAGCTCAATTTCATGGTCAAAATAATCTTCCATACTTTTTTTCCGCCTGGAGGTGATAATGAGAATTTCTTTAATACCGGATTTGCGGAATTCTTCAACAATAAAATCGATAGCAGGTCTGGTAATGATCGGCAGCATCTCCTTGGGAATCGTCTTTGTCACAGGAAAAAACCGTGTTCCATAACCTGCTGCTATAATGACACCTTTCATACATTATTCTCCTTTCCCTTTCCAGGTGATGCTATATTGTTTTCCTGAATTCTTCGATCAGGGAAGTGAGGGTATCTTCTTCCAGAGGTGTTGTTGTTTTCCCCCCTTCAAAAATAACAGTTTGTCCGATTTGTTTCAGAAGAACAAACTCGGGTTTCATTTCCCTGGCTTTTTTATCACTATACATGGTTTGTATGATATCGTTATTCGTTATTTCTGCAGGAATCCTATAAGGAAGATCCATTTTCCTTATTATTTCATATTGTGTTTTGAAATCCTCGTATGAACAGAATCCGAGTTTCCAGGAAAAAAAGGCTTCGACAACGATCCCGATCGCGATTGCCTCACCGTGTAAGAGACGATAACCGGAAAGATGTTCAACGGCATGTCCGATTGTGTGTCCATAGTTGAGTATTTTCCGGATATTCTGTTCTTTTTCATCTTCCCGTACAATTTCATTCTTTATTCCGCAGTTCCTTTTCATAAGTCCGGTAATGGTCAAGGCATGTTTATTGTGATTCCTCGACATAATATACTCTCTATTTTTAGTAAAGTATGTAAATAAGTCCTTATCCCTTATAAGACCATGCTTTATGATTTCGGTAAAACCGCTTTTATAATTCCTCTCATCGAGGGTTGAAAGGGTTTTCGTGTCGATGAATACGGACCGGGGATGATGGAATGCCCCGATAAGATTTTTCCCCTGGGGATAATCGACTGCTGTTTTACCGCCTATACTGCTGTCTGCCTGTGCAATAACCGTGGTGGGAATCTGGATGTACGGTATCCCCCTCATAAAGGTAGCGGCGACAAAACCGGCTACATCACCTACAACACCGCCCCCCAGGGCGATAATCGCACTATCCCGTCCGAACCGGTTTGAAAGAAGTTGGTCGTCCAGCATCTGTTTTGTTTCCCTGGTTTTATACAATTCTCCTGCAGGAAATGCAAAAAGAAGAACATCCAGATTGTGGTCTTCCATTTTATGAACGAAATTTTCTCCATAGAATTTTTCCACAATGGAATCCGTTATAACAGCATAACGATTACCATACATATGTTCAGTAATAGTGTTTATGACAGTATCCAGAATATTGTGTCCTATATAAATTGTGTACTGTCCGGGTCTTACTTTGACATGAACGTTTATTTTTTCCACAACTCTAACCTCTTTATTCCCTTTATGGTTCAATTTCCCTGGATAATAGCCGGCTGCCTGAATCCCGGAAAATCAATGTAGATGGAGTATATATAGATATTCCTTTTTGTCAAGTTATTTTTCTTACGAATCGTTTCATAACAGCCGAAAATATAACCTGTAGAAGATGAAATTATTCCTAAATAAGAGTAGTTGACAGAGTACGGTGTTTATGATTAAAATGAGCTCATTCCCGGTGGTGAATGAATAAAAAAAAGAAAAAAGTATCATCTATCTATTGCAAAGATGATATAAATATGCTATTTTAAGCCAGAATAGCCTGGATGCCGTCAGCCAGGTAAAAAAGCCGGCGTCATTAATGAGCACACCTGGATAGCTTATTAATTGGGTTGCGGGCTTAAGCCTTCGTTATGTTATATTCCGGGAATAAATGGATTTCAATGTATGAAATCCAAAATTTATATATGAAGAGGATTGTATAAATGGAACCAACAAAAATTACTGCTGCAAAATTACAGGGAGTTATCGATGAACTATTAAAAGGCTCCGAAGATGCAAGGGGAACCTTTCTCTATAAGGATTTCCGGCTTCAGATTAGCAAGTACAAAGCATCTGGCGCTGAAAGGACATCCCGGCTGTACCATAAAAGGCGGGAACTCGGTCTTTGTATCAGGTGCGGGACAAAAGTAAAAAACAAAAATCCGAGAACAGGCAAATTGTACAGGTTATGTGATCACCACAGGAACCTTATCGATAGAAAAGAAGGTTCTACTCAGAATGAAACGGTAAAAAAGACAACGGGAACCGGGAAAAAAACCGCTGGAAAATCGAAAGCAAAATCTTCGACAGTAAAAAAAACGGTTTCTAAACGCAAGGGCAGGACTGCAAAAAAATAAGATAAACTTTTTCTTTGATTTTAATAATAGCCTCGGGAGAAACGGTTCTTTATCCAAATTTTATTGTCCAGGAATTTCGATTTTCCACAATAAAGAGATGAAACCATAGATTATACCGATTTCGCAGTTTTTTCTATCTATTTCTGTGTAATCGGTGGTTTCCTTTTTCTTCCATTAAATAATTTGCGGAGCTATGTTCTACTATACCAGCCCGTTGATAATTCCGATTCATAAAGAGATCATTCAGGTCGGTGAATAGGGTAAGAAAGCCCGGAAAGTTCGTTTGTTATTGAAACATTAAACAATTTCATCTATAATATGTAGAGTATGTTGAAGACAATAGGACACTGGTTTACAGTAAAGATAAAGAATTTCTTTTATGCAATGGGCTTCTTTTTTCAAATTCTTAAAGAAACTCTTTTTTTTATAAAAAGAAAACAAGTCGCCTTTGGGGTATTGGTTTTACAAATATATTTTACCGGGGTAAAGGCACTCAGTATTATCACCTTTATTGCCCTTGCCATGGGAGTTATCATTATAATCCAGGGCATTACCCTGCTGCCTCAGTTTGGCCAGGGTTCTCTTATCTATATTATTCTTACGACAATTATTACCCGTGAGCTGGGGCCGATACTCACTGCATTTATTGTTATTGCCCGTTCAGGAACGGCTATTGCCACGGAACTCGGGCATATGGTGGTAACCCACCAGATGGAAGCATATATTTCCGTCGGCATTAACCCTGTATCATATCTCCTTGTCCCCCGTTTTCTCGGGGTCACCATTTCCATTGTGATTCTTACCATTTACTTTAATATAGTCGGGTTGTGCGCTTCTTTTTTCATAACCCGGCTCATAAAAAATATGCAGTTTATGGAATATTTTCAGAATCTTCTTGCGGCCTTAAAACTGAGTGATATTGTTGTCTGCCTGGTGAAAAGCTTTGTTTTCGGTGTCATTATCTCTATTGTTGCCACCTATAATGCCTTTAAGGTAAAGGTTTCATCAACTGAAATACCCCAGGTGGTAATAAAAGCCGTAGGCCAGGGTTTTGTCCTTTGTATCATAGCAAATGTTATTATCACACTGGTCTACTATATTTTAACAAAGGGATAATCAATGGATTCAATCATTGATTTGAAAGAGATAAGCTTCTATTCGGAAGATTTTGAAATTTTAAGTGATATTTCCCTTACAATACCAAAAGGGAAATGTACTGTTATCATGGGATCTTCCGGCTGTGGAAAGAGTACACTCCTTAAAATAATCGCAGGAATATATCCGCCGGATAGCGGAAAAATTTATTATCAGGAAAAGGATTTCTATAACCTTTCTTTTAAGGAATTAAATGAATTCAGGAAAAAAAGCGGTTTTATATTCCAGGATTCAGCACTCTGGGAAAATACCTCTATCTATAACAATATATCGCTCCCGCTGGATTTTCACTTCCGGCAGCTTTCAGAGGATGAAATTAAAGAAAGAGTAATGAAACTCATTAATTATATCGGGTTTACGGATTCCGTAAAATTAAGACCGGCAAGGCTTTCTGCCGGGGAGCAAAAAGTAGTTTCTTTTATAAGGGCGATTATCACCGATCCTGAAATAATATTTGCCGATGATCCTGTCCAGGCTATGGATGACCAGTTCACTAAAAAGCTTCTTCAAATGTTGAAAGAAATGAAGAAGAAAGGGAATACGATTATTACCGTATCCCACGACTCTCAACTCGTATCACTTCTTGCAGATTATCTTATCATTCTAAGAAAAGGAAGAGTGGTGATTGAAGGTGATTTTAATGTGGTGAAACAGAGTAATGAGCCGTATGTGAAAGATATCCTTTCCAGGGTACTTGGGGAAGCAGCCAGTTTCGATACAGAATTACTGGATTTATTAAATGAATAACAGGTCTTAATGAATGTAAATCAAACTGATATTCTTGACAGAATTCCTTCTGTAGACTAGACTTGGAGTATGAAACTAAGGATGAAATATGTTGACCAGATTGTCGGTTTTTTTATTCTCCTTGCCATTCTTGCCCTCGTCGCTTCACTGGTTTTTATCGGTATAACCCAGAGATGGTTTGCAAAGAACTATTATTTTAAAAGTACCTTTAACTCAGGATTTGGTCTGAAAAGTGGCATGGCAATTACATTAAAGGGGTTTGAGATCGGAAAAATCAGCAAGGTATTCCTTGACCCGGAGGAAAAGCAGGTGAATGTGGAATTTTATATTTATGATGAGTACTATGAACACACGGTATTTGAAAATTCCGTATTACAGCTTGCAGTAAGTCCCATCGGATTGGGGAATTCATTGATTTTTCATCCCGGTAAGGTGGAAGGAGCCCCAAGACCTGCCCTGGAAGAGTGGTCATATATTCCATCGAACCAGTCATCGGAAGGAAAAGAGATTTTACGGCGGGATGTAGGGCTGGCAAGCTCCGGGGATGCCCTTGGAGACCTTGTATCCAGTATCGGTCCTCTTATAAAGGAGCTGGAACCGACACTTATCAATATCAACGAAACATTAATCTCTATTAATGATGCATTTATCGGAACAAAAAAGAGTAAGATCGGGCAGATAATCTATGATCTCAGTGATATTGTTGCAACCATGGACCGTGCAGTAGCCGGTACCGATACCGGACCGGTGGGCAATATTCTTACCAATGCCAGTGAAATTTCCGATACTTTTAATGAGAAAATAAGCAAGGAATTTGAAAAAGTCGGGACAATCCTTACCAGTATTAATAATATTATGGCGAGTATCGATACACTCGCCGCGGACCCGAAAGGACTTCTTATTGATCTTATCGATCCGAAGGGGTCGGTTAAAACCCTTCTTGATGACGGAAATGTCCTGTTTGACGATATAGAAGAAATGATGGATAGTGTACGGAGTATAATCGATGAACTTGAAAATGTCGCCAAATTCATAACAGGATTAACACCCCAGATATCAGGATTGATAGAGCAGGGAAAGCAAACCCTTGATAAAGGAAAGGATGTACTGGAGGCAGTAGCGAACAATCCATTACTCTCTGGCGGTATTTCGAAAGAAAGGGAACAGCCGACAACATATCAAAGCTACAGGGACGAGGATTTTGAATGAGAAATTTTACCTTACTCTTTATCTTTTTTCTAATAATGAGTCTTTTCTGTTGTTCATCGGTGCCGGAACAGGCAGAGGAAGTCGTTGCCAAAAAAAACAGCGCTGCTGAATATGCAGGATATGGAAATAATTATTACAACCAGGGGATGTATGTGCAGGCGCTTCATTTCTTTGCCCTTTCCCTTGCCTATAATGGGGCAGTGTATCATGAAGCAGGAATGATCCAATCGTATAATTCCATCGGGAAGGTATATATTGTACTGGGGAGTATGGAAAAAGCGGAAAAATCTTTTACCGATGCCCTGGAACTCGCAATGTTAATAAAGGATGCCGGACTTATTGCCCAGAGTATCAATAATCTGGGAGAACTCTATCTGAAACAGGATAATTATGATCTTGCTTTAGAGAAGTTTACCGAGGCATTAAGTTATGTTAAGAATCTGCCAATTGATAAGGTAGCCATTATTTATCATAATATGGGAATCGTATATAAACGAAAAGATGATACAAAAACCGCCCTGGATTATTTTAAAAGAGCACTGAAAATAAACCTTGGCAAGAATTACCATGAGGAAATCGCTTCCAATTATTATATGATTTCCTCTATTTATTCCGGGAATGGAGATTATAAAACAGCTTTGACATATGTATTAAAAGCCCTGGAAGAAGACAGGAAAGTGGAAAATTCCCTGGGGATTGCAAAAGATTTTCAGGCTCTTGGAATTATTGTATTGAAAACCGGCAAAGAAGATGAAGCATATAATTATTTTCAGAATTCTCTTTATGTTTATACATCGTTAAAAAAAATATACCCCAATTTTACCCTTGCAAAGGAAATAATGATGTGTCTTGAATACCTTATTCCACTTGCAGAAAAAATGGATACGCAGGATAAAGTAAAAGAGTACAGGGCATTATTCGAAGAAGTAAAATAACGGAGAAATAAGGTGCTTGATTTTTTGACAGGAACAATTATAAAGGTACTCACCGGATATCTGAGAATTTTAAAGGTTATCGGTGTCTTTATATTAAGGATTATAGTTCTCTGCTTTTTCAGCTTTCTTATTGTATTTCCCCAGTGGTATTTCGCTATTCATTATAAACTCGGTTATAATATTTTTGTTGTAGCCTTTCTTTTCCTTATTATTCTTTTTACAGTGGGAGCAAAGCTTATAAAATATATTGCAAAAGAATTCAAAAAGGGAAGCAAAACAGGGTTTGGATTACCCGTTTTACCCCGGTTTGTTATCCTTGTTTTAGAATTGTATTTAATACGGTATTTCCTTTTAAGCGGCCAGATTTTTTTCATGGTGGCCGGTATAGTGCTTGTATTCGAATTTCTTTTTTTTCTGTGTCTTATTAAAGAAGATAAGGCAATACTTATATCCTGGATGAAGACAGTGCTTATTATTTTAACTTCATTTGAAATAATGTATACCGGATCCGTACTCTTTACCAGGGGAAACCACTTTTATGCATTATCCATTGGGGTAATGTATTTGCTTGCTATCGGTTATCTTCCCTATAAACCGGGTGCATTCAGAAAAATGACTGCCGGAAAAAGATCACAATGTGAAAATGAAAAAAGCATATAGATGTCGTTTTCTGCATACAAAATGGATAGCAATTATTGTCCTGTTTTTCTTCATTCCTGTTCATGTTTTTTGTGACGATGATTTCAGCTACCCGGAAATAAAGTCACTGGACAATACAGATCCGCTTTACCGGCAACTACAGGATGATGTAAGTGCTTATTACAGGGCAGTGCACTCAAAAGGGAAATTTCCTGTTCCGGTTCTGAAAATCTTTCAAATACCGCTTCACAAGGTGATTTCACTCTGGAAAGAGGCAGATACAACGATCTTTGCACTCTCTGCACGATTAAATATACCTTATGATACTATTGCTTCACTCAATCATATAGAAAATCCCCTGTTTTTTAAAAATTCTCCCTTTATCCTTTTTCCCAATATACCCGGGATTTTTATTCCTGAAGATCCTTCATCTGATCTTGAGCAAATCATGTTATCGTGGAGAATGCAGTCCCTGGATGGATCTCATCAGGTTACTATAAATCGGAAGGGGGAAAATGAAAGGTTTTTGTTCTTCCCGGGCCAGAGATTTCATCCCGTGGAAAGGGCATATTTCCTTAATCTCATGTTCAGGTTTCCCCTTAAAAAAGGGAAGATCACCTCATCGTTCGGTGTCAGGCAAAATCCTTTCTCCGGCCACCCGGAGGTACACAATGGGATTGATATAGGGGCTCCGGAAGGAACAGAAGTGTATGCAGTACGGGATGGAGTAGTGAAAAAAAGGGGTTATAATGATCTTTATGGTAATTATATCCTTATTTCCCATTCTAATGGGTATCAATCTTTCTATGGACATTTAAAGGATTTTAATATAGACTTGAATACGAAAGTATATTCAGGTATGGTGATCGGATGGGTTGGAACTACGGGTTGTTCCACAGGTCCTCACCTTCATTTTGAAATCAGGAAAGACGGTTCTCCCGAGGATCCTGTTCCTTTGTTACAAAGAGTTGAGTAATAAAATGATTCGGAATACAAGTATTGTTACCGCATTGGCCTTTCTTTTTTTCATACAGACTTCCCTGCCGGCAGAAACAATCAGGGGGCCGGTTACAGAGAAAATCATGATTCTGGGGGAAGGAGACTTTAAAAAGCAGATAGAAATGAAAGCTTCGGATATTGTACTTCTTGACCTGGGGACGAATGTGCGTTTTTTAAAAGGTTTTCAGATTGAAATTGTGCTTTCAGACACCCTTAAGAGGTATTCAGACAGCTTTTCAGTGGAGCTGTATTCTCAAGCTATATCTGCATCCGGTATCGAACATGAGGGAAAACGTATCCTCTTTGAAGTACTCACGTTTTTAAATAATCTTTATGTGAATATACCGATCGGAAACCAGAAGATAAAGAGAGAATCCCTGCCCCCTGGTACATTTTCGCCGGCAAAAGCCGTGGAGACAGGACATTTCCCTCTTTTATTTACCATTCAACCTGTTATGAAAGGGGTCCCGGATTCTGTTCTTATGAAAAATTTTTATGTTACCCTGGTACCGGATGTGGAGAAAAAAGGTATTTTAGACCTGTCTGTAATAAAGCCCCCGGGATTTGAAGAAACCCTGTATAAAGTATTTATTGATGAAGATGAATTACAAAAAAAAGAAGATGATGAATATGTACTCAACTCGGGAATCCATTCGTTAAGAATACTGTCAGACCAATTTAAAGAAGAAACCACCAGTTTTACCATAGAATCAGGGAAAACAACCAGTGTGAATATTCAGATGGAAATAAGTACATCGGTCGTAACAATGGATATTATTGAAGAAGCCTCTGTTTTTATTGATGGGGAACGTCTGGATCTTTTACCGGGAGAAGAAAAACCGCTTGCCACAGGAATTCATACCGTTGTCATAAAAATAGGCACGCAGACAATTACAAAAAAGATTGACGTAAAAAGCGGAAAAAGGTATAATATATCATTAATTTTTAATATAGAAATTAAGGAGAACTAATATTTTCAATACAATAGTCGATAATAACATTGTCGGTGTCCTATATAGTTCCCCTCCCAGTTACTATATTTACACCGGCATATTGAGGAATAGGTCAACTCCGCCAGGGGTTGGCCTGTTTTTTTATTCTTGACATTTTTTTTTCATCAGTATAATGTAAGATATGAGTCTTTCACATCGTCGAAAAATTATTATAGATATAATCCTGGGCGTCGTATTTATATTCTCTATCATTCTGGGGATTCTGCTCGGACTTGCGCTTGCTGCCATGAAAAGCACTGATCTTGGAGACCTGGATATAAAGGATTCCGCATTACCCACCCAGGTGTTTGATATTAATGGCAATCTGATAAGTGAATTTTACACAGATGAAAAGCGTGAAATTATTTCCCTGGATGAAGTCCCGGATCACCTTATCCAGGCAATTCTTACCCGGGAAGACCAGGATTTTTATACTCATAATGGATTTAATTTAAAAAGGATTATCAGCGCTGCATTACATCTTGTTATCGGGCAGTATGCAGGAGGGGGAAGTACCATTACTCAACAGGTTGCAAAGAACAGGTACTGTGATCGGACGGAATTTACATTAAAAAGGAAACTCGTAGAACTCTGGTATGCTTTCCAGCTTGAAAGACAGTATACAAAACGTGAAATTCTGGAATTCTATATCAATGAGGTGCCATTCGGGGGCGGTACAAACGGAGTGGAAGCCGCATCCCAGTATTATTTTGGCCACTCTGCAAAAGAGATTACCCTTGCCGAATCGGTGCTCCTGGCAAATGTTATTGCCGCTCCTACCAGATATTCCCCCATTTTGAACCCGGATATTGCAAAAAAAAGGCAAAAGGAAATACTGGACCAGATGGTCTCATCGGGATATGCAAATCGTGAAGAGGCTGAACGGTCTTTCAGGGAATACTGGATGAATTATGATTATACCCGCAGTCCTGCTGCCATTTATTTACGAAAAGATTCTGCACCATGGTTCACCTGGTATGTAAAAAATCAACTCGAGGAGATGGACCTTAGTTCGGATGATATCTTTAAAGGCGGATTAAAGGTATATACAACCCTTAATCTGGAATACCAGGCAATAGCAGATGAGATAATGGCCAATGCAGTGGTGAGTGTTAATGAAAAGTATAAAAAAGTGAATTCAACAAGACTTATCTATGGTGATAATGTATTCCTCCCTATCGTTGACCTTCTGTCTCTTACCTTTAATATCCGGGATATCCGGACAGCAGCAAGGAAAGAAAAAGTAAAAGCAAAGCAATATTACAGGGAACAATTGAATCCCCTTGTTGATATTGTTTCTACAATGTTTAATATAGAAGAACTGAAAGATTGTGCAATCTCACTTTATAAAAAAGAAAAAAAGATAAAAAAGAAAACAGACGTAGAGGGAGCGCTGGTCTGTATTGATTCACATACAGGACATATTCTTGCCATGGTCGGTGGTTCAGAGTTTGACAGCCGGACCAACTGGTTTAACAGGGCGGTTTATGCAAATGTTCAACCCGGTTCTGCCTTTAAACCGCTTTATTATTCAGCTGCAATCGACCAGGGAAGGATTACCCCGGCAACAATGCTTACGGATGCTCCTGTCATATTCTGGAATGATGACGGCACCCCGTATACACCATTAAATTATAAAGGGCGATGGAACGGTCGTGTTCTGGCACGGGATGCCCTTGCGCATTCACTTAATGTCCCGTCATTAAAGGTTCTGCATGAAATCGGATTTGATTCTGCCATTAACCAGGCTAGCAGGATGCTTGGTATTACAGATCCAAAAGAAATAGAGTCTAATTTCCCCCGTAAATACCCGCTTGGTCTCGGGATTATTCGGGTTTCTCCCCTCCAGATGGTCAAGGCATTTGCTATCTTCCCCAATGAAGGCAGGGAAGTTGTTCCTATTGCAATCCGTTTTATCGAAGACCGGTACGGGAAAAAGATCCTTGAACCGGAAAAAGAGCTTATTGCCCGGCAAAAGAGGGCAGGGGAAGCAGTAAGAATAATGAGTCCCCAGGCCGCATATATTATGGTGGATATGATGAAAAGCGGTGTTGAATACGGAACACTTGCCGGGATAAGAAACTGGTTCAGGGACAGACCTATTGCAGGAAAAACTGGTACCACGCAGAACTGGTCGGATGCATGGACTGTCGGTTTTACTCCACAGATGACAACAGCTGTCTGGTTCGGATTTGATACGCCCGGGAATTCACTCGGGGTCTCGTTAACAGGTGCAGCAATAGCCTGTCCTGCCTGGGGGGATTTCATGAGGAAAGTGCACAAGGGCCTTCCTGTTGAAGATTTCAAACGTGCTGCAACCGGCCTTGTCGAGGTAGAGGTCTGTACAAAATCGGGTCTTCTCCCTGATCCCCAGGGGTATTGTAAAAAGCAGACAAAGAAAGAGATCTTTATGAAAGGAACAGAACCAAGAGATTATTGTCATATCCATGAGGCAGAAGCAGTATTAAGGGAAATACAAAAAGAACACTTGCGAAACACCCTTCTTTTTGATTATCAACCGGACATTGATTTTTCCGATATACCACCTTCTACAGAAGAAGATACCGGCACCAGGACATCAACCGATAGTACCAGTACAATCGAGGGTGAAAATTTCCTTGATGATGAAGATGCATCCGCAGAAGAGAATGATGACAGCGAAGCCGATGTATCTGAGAATAATCCTCTACTGGACGGATAGGGGGGGAAGGATGAAAAGGGTGAAGGATGAAGGATGAAGGGTGAAGGATGAAGGGTGAAGGATGAAGGGTGAAGGATGAAGGATGAAGGATGAAGGATGAAAAGGATGAAGGATGAAAAGGATGAAGGATGAAGGATGAAAAGGATGAAGGATGAAGGATGAAGGATGAAGGGTGAAGGATGAAGGGTGAAGGATGAAGGATGAAGGATGAAAAGGATGAAGGATGAAGGATGAAAAGGATGAAGGGTGCTGATTCTGTA
The DNA here is from genome assembly GCA_016935735.1 of Spirochaetales bacterium. Lineage (GTDB taxonomy): Bacteria > Spirochaetota > Spirochaetia > SZUA-6 > JAFGRV01 > JAFGRV01. The sequence continues at coordinate 28,933 of JAFGQK010000251.1, forward strand.
ATGGGAAAAGATGAGAGGAATAAAAAATGCAGCTACCTGTCGATTCTATCAGAATCAGAAAGCGTGTGAGAAAAGAGCTGGGCGATATTACCGCATTGGTAAACAGCCTGCGTAAATACGGCCAGTTAAGTCCTATACTGATTGATCCCGATTATGAACTTATAGCCGGGTTCAGAAGACTTCAGGCAGCAAAAAGACTCGGTTGGCGTTCTGTTGAAGTGATTATTGTGGATACAGATTCAGATGTGCAGAAACTGGAAATTGAACTCGAGGAGAATATCCAGCGGAGAAATCTCTCACCGGATGAAATTTCCGATGGAATAAATATCATTCATAAATTACTGAATCCGGGTATTTTTATGAGAATCATCAACTTTTTTAAAAGGCTTTTCAGACGATTATTTAAAAAACGAAGAAGATAGGAACAAGATTTTACTACTCTTCTATTTTTTTCTTACCTTTTCGTAAATTCAATCCGAAATAGGAAATAAGGAAAAGTATTGAAATAAGGAGAGTATTCTATTATACTGAATAACGGTAAAAAGTTGAGCGGTTTATATCAAAGGGCCTTAAACATTTTAAATCAGGATGAGGCATCTCCGCCGGATTTATCGAACGGGATAAGTTTCGATAATGAATCCGGTATATCCATAGAAGATCAAAAAGAGATCATAGCCCAGATAGAAAATACCGTTTCAGAAAAAAGAACCTCGATTGATGAAGATATTCATAACATTAAACCCCAGAAACGGGGTGTTCTTTTCCCCATTCTTGTAAACATCGGTCTGGCAGCACTCGCGGTGGCTATGATTTTCCTTATTCAATGGTTTGTTTCCAGGCAGGAACAGCAAATACAACTTGATGCAAAAGCCTATTCAGGCGGGGATTCAAAACTTATCAGCCAGATGAAAAAGGAGGCAGAACAGCGTCTTAATGCAAAAGAAAAGGAAATATCCTTAATCCAGGAACAACTTCAGAACCTGGATGAAGAAAAAGTGAAACTCCAGGAAAATATGGATTCAGAGATTGAACGCAAACAGAATGAACTTGAAGAGCAAATGAAGCTTGAACTCGAACATGAGAGGCAGCGGTTAAAATCCGAGGGAATATCTACTGAAGACATCGATTCCCAGATCGAGGAAATAAAAAAACAAAAGGAACTGGAGAATAAACAGGTCCTTGATGATTTCCAGAAACAGGTGGAAGCACAGAAGATTGAAAATGAAAAGCGTATTGAAGAGCTGAAAAATGAATACAACAGCAACCTTTCGGGTTTGAACAATGAGAAAGCATCCCTTGAGAAAGAACTGGTGAATGCAGAACAAAGAGTAAAAGAATTCGAGGAAAAACAAGCAGCACTGGAAAAGCAGAAGACAGAAGCGGAAAAAAAGCTTAAGGAAATGGCAGAGCAGCGGGAAAAGGAAGAAAGGCTGAATCAGCAGATACAGGGAATGTACGAAACGGTTAATACACAGATGCAGGATGGAAAATATGAAGACGCAATGAAAAGCCTTGGAGAAATGCGGAATTTTTTTAATGATCCGGCCACTGCAACTCTTCCCGGTATTTTAAAACGGAGAGAAGTGGAACTTTTTATAATCGGATCACTGGAAAATCTTATCCGGGGAGAGATTACAAAAACAGAGATCGATACAGCCACTCTTTTAGAAAAGGCAAACCTTATAAGCAGTATCAGTGCAAAGGCAAATGAAGCTCAAAAGCGGTATAATCAGAAAGATTATGCCGGTGCACAGCAACTCTATAAAGAAGCCCTTGCCATTCTCCCGGATATTGAAAAAAGCTATACCAGCCTTTCAACTATAGAAACCAGTCAGAAAAATCAACAATTTTCAACCTACTATACCCAGGCTGAAACCTTCTATAACAGTTTCAATTATACAGATGCCATTGAATCCTACAGAAAAGCGATGAAGCTTTTCCCGGAAGATAAAGCAAAGGTCGATACGATGATGACCAGAATTATGGAAGCAGGGTACAGGCTCCAGGGTGATATGGGTAATATTGTTGAAGATGAAAAAAACGCAAATCAGTTGTTAAGCAAGGCAAGCCAGGCATTAAGGGATAAAGACTATAATAAAGCGATTGATTATTATGTGGAAATACTCACAAAATATGCACGGACGACCCAGGCAACCAGTGCAAGAAATGGAATCAATACGGCTGTGACCAGGGAAAGAGAGGCTCTTGCCCGGGAAATGGATACCGTTCTTGCAGAGAAAGACCGCATTATTGCAGAAAAAGATGCAATGATCGATGAAATGGATAAAACAGATATTCTTTCGAGCATCGCTTTAAAAGCAAAGGAAGCAGACAGCCAGTATAAGAGTAAAAATTATAATGAAGCAAAGACATTATACGAGCAGACCCTTGGTATTATCCCGGAGGTGGAAATAAGCCATAAAGCCATTCTCTTTATTAACAATACTGCAAAGAATGAGCTCTTTATCAGGTATTGTACGGAAGCAGAAACTTCCTACAGTAACCATGATTATAAAAAAACAATCAATTACTATACAGAAGCGATAAAACTCTTTCCCCAGGATCAATCTGTGGTAAACACAATAATGTTACGTATTATGGAATCCGGTTATAAATTAAACGGGGATCCGGCAATTGTTGCGGAAGAGGAAAAAAAGGCGAATGAAATTCTGATTAAAGCTTCCCGTGAATTGAAAGCAAAGAATTATGAAACAGCCCTTGATTCATATATTGATATCCTTACCCTGTATCCGAGGACGTCGCACGCGATAAGTGCCAGGAACGGTGTTAAAACAACAATGACATGGGAGAAAGAGGCGATTATTGCGCAAAAGGATACGGAAATCGATGACCTTGAGTCCACAATCAGTAAAAAGGACAGCGAAATTGCAGGGTTGAACAAAATAAAATCGGATTTTACACAAAAAATAGAACAGCTTGAAAATGATAAAAAAACACTGGAATCCGAACTTACAACATTACGAAAACAGGTGGAAGAGGGGACAACTGCTTCCGGGGCAACAATCTTACCATCACCCGAACCTACCCCGGCAATTGAAGATATTCCGTCACAGGCTCCGACAAGAATTCCCGGGGAAGATGAAGTAATCATTAGAAAAGAAGAAATGGAAGAATACAATAAATTAAAGCAGCAAATTATCGAACTCAAGGACCAGTATATGAAATACACGCAGGAAGAAGATAGAATTATTGCTAAACAGGGGTCTTTGGGTTATTTAAAAACAAAAACAATCCTTGGTGATCTTCTTCACTCCGAGTTTGCAAAGGAAATCTTCCCGGACTTATATGAAAGATTAAAAAGATTCGATGACGCCCTTGCAGAGGATGCCAGGACAGATGGACAGTACCTTGCTGTTGATACTATCCTGGATATTATCTATGACCGGATGGTCCTTGATTCTGAAGCAGAGATATCCCGATACTGGAAAGAACTTAAGAATTCCTATAAAGATGATTCTCTTTTTCTTGAACTCCTCGATGAACTTGAAGATATGATGGAGTAAAACTGCTGGAATACGTTGTCTTTTTTCCCAACATTCGTTGGGTAAAAATCGAAAAAAAAAGTAAAAAAGCCCCATGTTTTTGCATTTTTTTCTTGAAACATCGTCAGGAATGATTATGATTAAATTTGTCTCTCTATAAATGAATTTGATGAGGGTAATAATGAAAACAAAGCTGAATGGTCAATTATCTGCAAGTCTATCCCGTGCGTTAAAGCAGCTGGTTGATGAAGGACATACTATTTATGCATACCATTGGGATCCTCCTGAACTCGATCTTTACCTTGGTGATGAGCAACCCTATCATATCAGGGTTAATGAAGTTGTTATGGAACATGCAAATGATTTAGATTATCTGAAAGAATGGATTAAAGGGAGGATGTGGGAACCCACACTTAAGTAATCCCGGTATGTTTATAATGCTTGTGTAATCAATCTTTTTTACTCTCAATTCCGGAGTGTTTATATATTAATAAAGAAATAAGGAGTATACTCAAGTATGGGTGATAGTAAAAAAATAATAACTATTAAAGATATAGCAGAACTTGCCAACGTATCGATTGGGACCGTTGACAGGGCTATTCATAATCGCGGACGTGTGGCAACGACCACGATACAAAAGATTAAAAAAATTATCGATGAAGTGGGCTATAAACCCAATATATTTGCCAGCAGGCTTTCCAGGGCAAAATATTTTACCTTTGCAGTCCTGATGCCAAGGAAAAGCCAGGATAACAAGTACTGGGAATCATCTGTCCAGGGAATCGATAAAGCAGAAAGGGAGTTATCCCATTATCATGTTAAGATCAGGTATTTTTTTTATGACAGATATTCTGCAAATCATTTACAATCTGTCTGTAATAAAATTATAAAAGCAGATATCGATGGTGTTTTAATTGCCCCTGTTCTCTATAAACAGATTCTGGAATTAATAGATAAATTACCTGCCCACATCCCCTATGTCCTGTTTAATACAAATTTACCTGAATCGGCACCCCTCTCTTTTATTGGCCAGGATTCTTTTCAGAGCGGTTATGTCTGTGCGAAATTGATGAAATTTCTTGTTCATAAGCCTGGAACCATTGCTGTTATTTTAACCCTTCCGAATGATTTGCATATCCGGAGGAGGGCAGAAGGATTCCGGGAGTATTTTAAAGGAAAACCGGATTTTATTGTAAAGGAATATGAACTATTTAATTTTAAAAACAGCAGTATTGCATCCCGGTTAATGAAAAGGATATTTACGGGAAACAGGGATATTAAAGGAATTTTTGTTACTAATGTATCCACCCATTATCTGGCAGAATATATAAAGCAGAATGTAAAAAACAGGAAAGTATTTCTTATCGGCTATGATTTAATCGATAAGAATGTCCGCTACCTGGAAGAAGGTGTTATTGATTTTCTTATAAGCCAGAAGCCGTACAGACAGGGGTATGAAGGAATCTATACATTGTACAGACATGTTGTTCTGCATGAACCTTGTAAAAAGAATATAATGCTGCCCATAGATATTATAACAAAAGAGAATGTGAGGTATTATTTAGGGTTCAGCGAACCTGAGAATGAATAGGCATTTTTCTCTGCCTTGTGTCATTATTATCAAAAGAAAATCACCTCCTTATTATAGGGTACGATTTTAAAATCGGTTTTTTTCTCTATAAAAATATTGATCTCCGGCATGTGGAAGTTATGTTACCCAGGACCCGGCACTTATGGAAAGATTATTTACCACGGAAGGGACACAGAAGAAACACGGAGTTATTCTATGTGAGTACATAATGG
>JAFGQK010000252.1 GCA_016935735.1 Spirochaetales bacterium
GAAGAGCCCGTTGCGGTAATTCCGCACGGCGGGATCTGTACGGGGGATACTGGGTAACCAGTATCCCCACCGTGACCGAAATTTCATTTTAAGAATTGCTGAATTACGCTAAAAAATAATTACTCTCGATCCCTAAAAACACTATTTATCCAAAAAAACAAAAAAAAATTCCCCACATGCAATGCACCACGACTTTTTGCCCTTTAATATATAGAGAGAAAAAACTCTGTCCAATTCCGGGACATACAATCAACGAAGAAAGGAGGCACAGCATTATGCTTGCAACAATCATATCCCACGCCCCCCTGGGCATAGAAGGTAAAATCATCTCGGTGGAAGTGGATTTACGGAACGGCATCCCGGGGATCGACATTGTCGGCCTGCCCGATGGTGCGGTAAAAGAGGCAAAAGAACGGGTCCGGGTGGCAATAAGGAACAGCGGGTTTGAGTTTCCCCCACGGCGGATTCTCATCAACCTGGCACCAGCAGGCATACGGAAAGAAGGGGCTTTGTATGACCTGCCCATAGCACTGGGCATTCTCTCTGCATCCGGCCAGATCCTGCAGCAGGAGATATCGAACATCATGGTACTGGGAGAGTTAAACCTGTCCGGAGGGGTGAAACCTGTCCGCGGTATCCTTTCTGCCGTGGGGGCGGGTTTACAGGAAGGGATACATACTTTTTTTGTGCCGCAGGACAATCTTTTTGAAGCACAGGCCCTGGGGACAGGAAAGGTGTTTGGTGTCGAAACATTAAGGCAGGCAGCACAACTCCTTTCGCTGGATGAAAAAGAACGGGTCCCCGGGGAAATGAACAGTCCTGTGACCGGTCAAGTTTATACCGATGATACCGGGAATCAGTTTGGGGACTTATCTGATATAAAAGGCCACTGGGTATTGAAAAGGGCTTTGGAGGTGGCTGCCGCGGGAAGGCACAATCTCTTTCTTTTCGGGCCGCCGGGGAGCGGCAAGACAATGGCAGCCCGACGGCTTCCCACGATCCTGCCGCCGCTGTCCCGGCAGGAAGCCCTTGAAGTGACGCAGATTCATTCACTTGCCGGGAGCCTGGAAAAAGGGTGCGGACTTATCAGGCATGCACCCTTCCGTATGCCCCATCATTCCGCATCACCGGAAGGCATCATAGGCGGGGGCAAGGTACCGAAACCCGGGGAGGTTTCCCTGGCACATCACGGTATCCTGTTCCTGGACGAGGCCCCGGAGTTCCAGCCGAATATACTCCAGGCATTACGTGAACCCATAGAAGCGGAAAAGGTGATTATTTCCCGGGCCCAGGCGAGTTTGTGGTACCCCGCTTCTTTTCAGCTTGTGCTTGCTGCGAATCCCTGCCCCTGCGGAAACCTCGGGAGAAAGGATAAGGTATGCCTCTGCAGTTCATCCGATATTTTTCGCTACTGGAAAAGGCTTGGAAATGCACTGCTGGACAGGATCGATATCCGTGTCCCGGTAAGCCCGGTACCGCCGGAGGAGATTATCGGAAAAAGCGGTGCTTCCAGTTCAGGGATAAGGGCCAGGGTAATGCGGGCAGTAAAAATACAGCATGACCGTTATGCACCCTACCCGTTTTCTTATAATTCCCGGATTCCACCTGGGCTTCTGGACAGGTTCTGCGGGCTGGACAAAGAATGTGCACATCTCCTGATCGATGCCATGAAAAAGGTCTCTGTTTCATCACGGAGTGTACATTCAATCCTTAAAATAGCCCGGACGATTGCAGATCTTGATGAATCTGAAAGAATCGAAAAAACCCATCTCCTGGAAGCGATTCAGCACAGGCGGTACGGAGACAATGATTTTTTCTGGAAATTCGGTTAAAAGACGAAAACCCGGCAGGTAAAAATACTATCCGAATTTTCTTTACTGCCGGTAAAAATAAAATAATTTTGAAAGGAGTGTATCATGAAGAAAAACAGGAAACGGAATCAGCAGAAAAGAATGCAGAATAAACGGACGCAAAGAAGGAAGGGAAAAAAGAGGGAGTCTTCTCTTCGATGGATTACGGATGATATGTTTGCTTTCTATCTGGATAATGAGGATATCAACAGGTTATTTTCTTCTATAATAATACGCAAACTGGGGCCGGACGAGGATGAGGATTTTCCAGACGGGGATGTATCGTTTTCGTAATAATGGAAAACCAAACCTTATGATGAATTTTATATTGACATCAATGTGATGTTGATGTAAATTTTATAGCATGAAACGAACACAAATTCAATTACCGGATGTTTTATATGAGAACATAACCACCCTCATCATCTTTTTTATTGGAATTATCATAACCGGGGAAAAAGAATTTTTAGTAAAGGCCATTAAATCCAGGTAACGGGAAGCCTACTCCCTCTCCACTTTTTTTTCTTGACAGATACTTCAAATCTCCTATAGTTTATACTATAGTAAATTTATCTGGAGACTGGTATGTTTTTAAAATGGATAGCAAAAATCATTATTGCCATTAATGCAAATATAAAACCGGGTCAGATATCCGGGGGAATTGCCTGTGCTTTACTCCTCTCCTTCATTCCTGTTAACCTTTTATGGGGAATACTTCTTCTTGTTATTTTTTTCATAAAAGTAAATCTTTCTGTTGTTTTTATTTTCCTGGGAATATTCGCACTCCTTACCCCGCTTACTACAGATCTTTTCAATTCCATCGGATACACCCTGGGTTACCTGCCGGGGATTTATGATTTTTTAGGGTTCCTGAACAATATCCCGGTTATCTCACTTATGGGTATCGATTATACCCTGACACTTGGGGGACTCGCCTGTGGGATCGTCCTTTTTGTACCGATGTACCTGCTTTCCAACCTTCTTATCAATCTGTACCGGAAGCAGGTAAGGGACAGGGTTGCAAAGACGAAACTTGTAAAAAGACTGCTGCTTATCCCCATTATTGCAAAGCTTGTGGAAGCAGTCAGGGCTGCATACGATATGTACATAAAGACAATGTAGGAGTAATGCAATGGCAAAGAAACCTCCAAAACTATTTTTAAAGCAGTATAAAGAGACCGTATTCAATAAAAAAATCCTCTTTCGAACATTCACCGAAAAAGACAGGGAGTACCTTCTTTCCGTATTTCATAAAAGCGAAGAGAATGTGTACTCCATTAAGCAGGATCTTTCCAGAGAAGATATAAAGCAGCTTCATGCAATAGCAAAATCAATAAAAAAGAATACTGGTGTGGTGACAAAAGGGAAACTCATTGTCTTTCTGGTTATCATACTCTCCGTTTCACTTTTCTATATTCTTTTTAAGGATATCCTCCTGGCAGATGCTTTAAAGGCGGGTCTTACTTCGATTTTCCAGGCAAAATCAGAGGTGGCAGGGCTTTCATTTGATATTTTTAATGCGAAAATCGCCCTCTCTTCCTGTGCTGTCGGTGACAGCACCAAACCCTTACAGAACCTGGTCCAGCTTGGAAAAACAGAGGTAGATCTGAACATGACAGAGCTTTTAAAAGGCAAGTTTGTCGTGACCAATATCGAATGCCAGGATATCCAGTTCGGTACAAAGCGGACAAATTCTGCCCGTCTTGATGGGTATGTTCCCCCTGCTGAACAGAAGGATAGGGAAGAAGCAGGGGAAGGGTTTGCATTGGATATCAAAGGGGTGGATACTGATGCAATCATCAATGAACAGATGGAAAACTTGAAAAGCCCGGGGCAGATCAAGGAGATAAACGATACTATTAAAGAATTAACAACCAGGTGGTCGGGTACGATAGAAACATACGAGAAAGATATTAACAAGCTTGGCAAATCAGTGGACAGTGTAAAAAAAATCAACATAAAGAATATAAAAACAATACAGGATGCACAGAAAGCCTATTCAACAATAGAGACAGTAACAAAAGACCTGAAAAAGCTTAAATCGGTGGTTGATGAATCGACGAAAGAATTCGGCAATGATATGGAAAAGGTAAAAACAGAAGCGAAGCTTATTACGGAATCGATAGCGAATGACTATGAATTCCTCCTTTCTTTTGTAAAAACACCGGAAAAGGGGGTTGGGAAAATCTTTTCTTCCATAGCAGAGGATTTCCTGAAAAATAACCTGGGGGACTTTTATTCCTATGGCATGAAAGGGATTGATGTCATTAAGAATCTGGACGTGGAAAAAAAAGAAAAGAGTGAAAAAGACGGAAAGAAGAAAGTTATCCCGGGAAAGGGATATAAACTCCAGTTTCCCGGCAAAACATACCCCAATTTTTTGATTGAAAATGCATCCTTTTCAATCGGGGATACTGCCGGAACTTCCTTTTTTAAAGCCCGTGTGCAAGACGTCTCAAGTTCCCAGGAACTCACCGGTAAGCCGTCATCAGTCAATGTGATATTTAAAGAAGGAACCAGGGATATTTCATTTGATGGATTTGTCGATATCCGGAAAGCGAGTGAAGAGATTCTTTCTTTATCATTTTCCATGAACGATTATCCCCTTGATGTTGAAAAGGGACTTGGCCTGCTTGGAATCGAAAAATTAAAGGCAGATGCTGCATTTTTCACTGATTTTGCAATACTGAGAGAAAATAAAACGTGCGGCAGTCTTTCTGTTTCACTTAAAAATATCACGCTTGAGCTTATTGATGAATCAAATGAAATAAGCAAAAATATCTTACAAATTCTAACAACAGCAGATAATGTGTATATTAATGCAGGGTATTCGTTCAGGGAAGACGGTTCGCTTGAACTCTCCGTGGAAAGTAATATCGATAAACTTATCGCAGACCGCGTCGGTAAAATGATAGAAGAACTTGCCGGAGAAGGGAAGACAAGACTCAAAAAGGAGCTTGACTTTCGGTTAGATTCACTATTAAAGGAAAACAAAGCGCTTTATACCTCATTTACGGACCTCGAGAGTCTGTTAGACGGTAATACGGACGATATCAAGGGATTCACCTCCACTATAGATAAAAAACGCAAGGAGGTGGAAGCTAAGTTGAAGGAAATCCAGAAACAGGCAGGGGAAAAAGCGAAAGATCTTATTCCCGACATCGATCTTAATTTCTAACAAACCGGAGGTGTCCATTGAATGAAAGCCCGGGAATCCCCTGTGATGCAGACGAATCCGGGATTATAACAAAGCTGGAAAAAAGAACAGGCAAGCCTTTCCCTGTCTTTTCATCTCTCACAGAATGGAGGGATACTCGTTTTGAAAAAGGAATTGTTATTACAGACGGAAAAGTAACGGCCCTGGATCTTTCCTATAAAGCATTAAAGTCATTGCCCGAACCGGTAATGCAGTTGAAACATCTGAAAGCCCTGGATCTAAGCGGGAATACCTTCTCGAGCTGTCCCCATCATATCGGGGAATGTAAAAACCTTGAATACCTGAACATGAGTAATACGGGATTGAAAACACCTCCCAGGACAATACCGGGGCTTGTCCTTTTAAAAGAACTGGATTTATCCGGCAATGATCGTCTGAAAACTCTTCCTGATGGTATTGGTGCACTCAAGAACCTTGTGGTTCTTGACATCGGATTTTGCGGATTTTCTTCCATTCCTGACAGCATCACGGGTCTTGAAAGCCTTTCCACACTCACTGCCCTGGGAAACAAAATCACCTCCCTCCCGGAAAATCTCGGTAATTGTACGGCCCTTGAGCATCTCGACCTCCGGGAAAATCATTTATCTTTCCTGCCGGAAAGTATATCCGGTCTTAAAAACCTGGAAACCCTCGATCTATCGGAGAATGATTTCACCAGGTTCCCGGAACATATTCCCGGGTGTCACAAGCTTGGGAAGTTCGGGTTTGCAGCAAACCAGGTTGGTACGGTTCCCCCCCGGGTTGGAAATCTAAAGAATCTTACCTATCTGAATCTTTCAGATTGCGGATTAACAACGCTCCCGGATACTTTAAAAAACCTTACTCATCTATCGGAGCTTTATCTTTCGTGGAATTATTTTGAGACTGCCCCTCCTGTTGCCGGGGAGTGTATTTCCCTTGTCAAGATCGATGCAGGAAATAGCCGGATAACTTCGATTCCCCCGTCATTCGGCAATCTTAAGGAATTAAAATATCTGGACCTGAACAACAACAACCTGGACACCTTCCCGGCAGTTCTCCTTTCCCTGCCCCTGCTGGAAGAACTCATTTTAATGAATAACTCCATTTCATCAATCCCGGAAGAAATAAGCAGACTGTCCCATCTTAAGGAATTGAACCTGGAAGGGAACAGAATCGAAGAACTGCCCGAGACCACTGGAGAATTGTATGAATTGAAGAAACTTATATTATCATCCAATAGATTGCAGATAATTCCTCCCGCCCTTTCGACAATTGATACGTTATATGACCTCGATCTTAAAAACAATCCATGGAGTGACTTTTATAAAAACCATATTATTTGCAGCACCACCGCACGGACACTCATGCAACTCGAACGGTTAAAGGAATTCATCACTGTTCTTATTGAAAAGATCGAACAAGGAGAGCCCCTGGACAGCTTTGACAGGGAATATCCCTGGTACCCACAGTACAGGGACATCCTTGAAATGAAGTGCCGGGAGTATCAGAATGAAACGGCAGAAGAGGTACTCAAACTGCTTAAAGAGTGAAAAAAACTGATTGGAAAATCCTTTCCATAATAGTGACAATTGTATAAATTTTTTTTATACTCCTGCATAGTAAAGTCTTAAAAGATACACAGGAGTACAGAATGGCAATTATCCGGTTCGGTAATACATGGTGGGGTAACCGGTTTTTACATGCTTTAAACGACATTGATTTTTCAAACCGGCTGCCCAGGGGACAGAGGTATGCAAGAAACGGTTCGGTACGATCCATCGATATTAACGAAAATCATATCAATGCAAGGGTCCAGGGAAGAAGGCCCCGGCCTTATAAAATCAGCATAAACCTTTCCCCTTTTTCGCCAAAAGAGCGTGAAAAAATAGAGAATTTAATAAAAGAGAATCATTATTATATTTCCCAGTTTGAAATACAGGTACTTCCATCCGAGTTATATGAAGAATTATTGCAGATAGGAATTAACATATTCCCTTCCACATGGAAGGATATGAATATGTATTGCAGCTGTCCGGACATGGCTGTTCCCTGTAAACACCTGGCGGCAGTGATTTATATCATCGCCAATGAAATCGATAAAAATCCTTTTATTATATTCAATCTCCACAAATATGATATCCTGGGTACCTTTAAACAGGCCGGGAAAACCGAAGAAGATATTGTTTCCATGGATTCACTCCTGGAAGAGAAACCGGATAAATACAGCTACTTCCAGGAAAAACTCGAACACCTGGATTTTAGTATCATCCCGGATATGCTTGAATCCCAGGCCAGGCTTCTTACACCCAAACCCCTTTTTTATTTAAAAAACGATTTCAAGGAAATCCTGCATAAAATGTACCATGTCATGCGTAAAAAAATCCGGCAGTATATTCAGGAGGTTGATATTTTTGAAAGCACACCCGATATCCAGTATACTTCCCTCGATATAAAAATTTATAAAACCGCATTTGATTTTACCGGGGTGCTTAAAAAGAATGATCAGGTACTCTCTTTTAATTTTTCCCATTTTCACCCTCTTATTGACTATATCCAGGTACTCACCCTGGGGGATCTGAATATGTATCCCCCGGTTATTTCTTTTATTATTATGGTACACAGCTATACTTTGATGCTTATCCAGAAAAGTGCTTTTATCCCCGATATTATTTCACTTGGCAATGATAAATACATTATCAGATGGATACCGTCCCTTTTCAATAACGAGGTGAAAACTATCTTTTTCGATCTTGTCGAGGCGATTCCCTCGAATATGGTAAAATACGGGACCACTGCACTTTCAAAAAAAGACCAGGTTCTTTTTCTTATATCTTTTTTTATTTACTATTATATAAAGATGTTTTCCCCTGTACAGGCTGCTGCTGCGGACCCGGTGCTTTCACTTTTTTTTATGGGGACGGAATTTGCTGCCGCAGGGTTTGAAAACCGGGAAATAGCAAAGACAATCAATCTCTGGTTGAACAGGTTCTTCGTGCACCCGAAAAATTGCTTTCCTGTCATTAAAATCGATGAAGGGAAGACCGAAGACGAATTCCTTTTTGATGTTTTAATTAAAGATCGGAGGGAAATTCTTGAAAAACCGAAAGGAATCGCTGAATTCATCGATTCGGATAATGATGAGAAATTCCCCATGTTAAAAGATTTAAGTCTTCTCTCCACTTATCTTCCTTCGGTGAGTATGGTATTAAAATCAAAAACACCGGTAAGCGTTTCCCCGGATTCCTTTGTGCAGATATGGTTTGATGCATTACCGGTGTTGAAAATATTGAATATCGAAACACTCCTTCCCCAGGCGTTAAAGGATGTCATGGTCCCCGCCATGACCCTTTCCTTTTCTAAAAAGATGAAACAGGATTCGAATATCGTTACCTATCTTTCCATAGAAAGGCTCATGGATTTTAACTGGACAATCGCCCTTGGTGATCGTTTTATTGATGTGAATGAGTTTCGAAACCTCTGTGACAGATATTCAGGCATTGTAAAGTATAAAAACCAGTATATCTATCTCGATCCGAAAGAAGTGGAAAAAATCAAGAAGCAGATGAGTAAAGAACCGAGGTTTTCCCCACTGGATATCTTGAAAATCCAGCTTGAAGACAGGTACAAGGATACCCCGGTTCAGACAGAAGCAGAGCTTAAGGCACTATTCAAAAAACTATTCGAGCCCGAACAGATCCCCGTACCCGGGAATCTGGCAGCCCGTCTGCGGCCGTACCAGGAAACCGGATTCAAATGGCTTTATCATAACAGTAAAATCGGTTTTGGTTCACTTATTGCAGATGATATGGGGCTGGGAAAAACAATACAGATCATAACACTCATTCTGGAATTCAAAAACAGGGGTTATTTGCAGACAAAGAAAGCCCTTATTGTCGTTCCTGCGAGCCTCGTGACAAACTGGTGTAAAGAATTATCGAAGTTTGCGCCGGATTTATCTGTTGCCGTATACCATGGAACGGAAAGAGAAATAAAGGAAGAGACAGATGTCGTCATTACCACTTATGGACTCCTGCGAAGCGATACGGATCATTTTCAAAGCATGAAGTGGCTCTGCATCATTATCGACGAAGCCCAGAATATCAAGAATCCATCAACAAACCAGACTCAGGCGGTAAAATCGATTCATGCGGATATCAGGATCGCAATGACCGGCACCCCTGTCGAGAACAGGCTTATGGATTACTGGAGTATTTTAGATTTTTTAATGAAAAATCTTTTAGGAAGTAAACTGGCATTTAAAAAGAACTTCGCAGTCCCCATCGAAAAGTTCAAAAATGGAAAGAAGATTACTTCATTCAAATCCCTTACTGCCCCATTTATTCTCCGCAGGGTAAAGACAGATAAATCAATCATCAGCGATTTGCCGGATAAACTCACATCGGATCAGTATACAAGTCTTACAAAAGAACAGGCGGTTTTATACGAGGATTTTATCAGTAATATCGACGATATCATTTCCGGCAAGGAGGATTTTGAACGAGCCGGGATCATTTTCCGGCTTATCCTGGGACTGAAGCAGATATGCAATCACCCTGCTTTATTTCTTAAGGAAAAAAAGGGGAAAACCCTCCAATCCGGGAAAACACTTCTTTTAATCGATCTCCTGGAAAAAATAATGGATGCTCATGAGAAGGTATTGATATTTACGCAATTTACAGAGATGGGGTATCTTCTGGAGTACATGATCGAGGATACCTTCAACAGTACTCCCCTATTTTTTCACGGCGGGCTCACGAGAAAAAACAGGGATGCGGTAATCGACCGGTTCCAGAATGAAAAGGAGGCACGAATCCTTATCCTGTCTCTTAAAGCAGGCGGTACGGGGCTGAACCTTATCCAGGCGAATAATGTCATTCATTACGATTTATGGTGGAACCCGGCTGTTGAATCCCAGGCAACGGACAGGGTCTACCGTATCGGACAACAGAAGAATGTCAATGTTTACCGGTTTATTACAAAAGGGACATTCGAAGAAAAAATCAATGACATGATTGAACATAAAAAAGAGCTTGCCGATTTGACCATTTCAACCGGTGAAAAATGGATTACGGAACTTTCCAACAGGGAACTTAAGGAGTTATTAAAACTGGAGAGATAGGAAGGGTACCGATTAATGAGACCGGAATAATTATACAAACCCGGACAGCCTAACAGGGTTTCGGGCTTATCCAGTGTTATGATTATTCCAATGGAACAGCAGGTACTGCCCCATCAAAACCAAAATCAACAACTTCTGCATTATCTTTGTCCGATTTCCAGCCCACTATGCCGTTCATAGGCAATGCTGTATGGTAAAACATCGTTCCGCTTTGAACTTCATGAATGGAAATTGATATATTTTCGTTTTCAAAAGAATACTGAGTACTTGTTGAGCCTGATTTTCCGTATACATGTTGAAATATGCCTGCCGGAGTCGTAATAATCCCACAATTGGAATCTATAATACCACAATTTTCACATGCTTCCAGTAATAATTTGTTTTGTTTAAATCCCACAATTGGGGCTGTCCAAAAAGTCAGAGTGAGACGTAAGCTTTTTAGACAGCCATCCCTTTCTATTTATATGTTTTTCCATGGTTATCACCA
>JAFGQK010000253.1 GCA_016935735.1 Spirochaetales bacterium
ATAGGAGGCAATGGGGTAGTCTTTTTGGGTACGATTTAATAAGGAAAGCAGGAAGGCAGGAATAATTTTCTTTTAATTTACCTTTTCCTTCTTTTCTTGCTTTCCTGTTTTCCTTATTTTATTTATTCTTTGTCATGGGAATCTACCTGATAGGAAATTTCCACCCGTCTTTTTATATGAGATTTTTAGAGTAGCCCAGGAAAACCGGGGAGTAAGAAGAAATTACCCTTTTTATTTCCGGTTTTTCTTTACTAAAATTTAATACTAATCCGTGTGTACTATTCGATTGAGAATTCCCACCCAGGAAAAGGATTATGGTTTTTATCATACGCTATTTCAAAAATACATTAAACCGGGTTTTTCGTGAAAATACCGCAAAGACCCGGAACCTTCCTTGCCGGGAAATCACATAATTTATTTTTTGTAGGAGAACGATTTACTTTTAATCAAAACAGGACTCTTTTTTCGGCAGGATATTTCCCATTCCCTTTCTGACTTAAAAAAAAATAAAATTTGAATTAATCCCTGTCGAATTTGCAAGCATAAAAGCATATTGCAGCTAATAATTATACTACCGGGTAATCTTTTAGGAGGAAGAAATGAAAAATAATGTAAAGAAAATCGGCTTGTATTGGTTTATTCTGATGAGTATCTTGATACTATTGGCCCATTCAGCATGTATTTCTGCACCTCAAACGGAAAAGAATCAGGATTCGAAACAGCTTAACAAAGATGAAAATTTGGAACAGATTGTTTTGAATTACGATCCGAACAGGCTTATTTTTTTACTTATCGGTCAATCGAATATGGAAGGAGTACCAAAACCCGAACCCCGGGATAAGGAAGAAAATCCGCGGATTTTTGTACTGGCTTATCAGAACTCTACAAGGCAAAAACGACAGTATAATCAGTGGTATATCGCATCTCCTCCCCTGCACAGTTCCTCCCTGGGTATGGGAATCGGCGATTATTTTGCGAAAACCCTGATTCAGGGATTACCGGAGAAGTATTCCATCGGTCTGGTCCCCTGTGGAATCAGTGGAGTGGACATCGATTTTTTTCGAAAAAACATAGTTTCTTCCCGGAGGAACGAGTTCAGAATACCGCCGGATAATAAATGGGACGGGGCCTATGAATGGGTAATTCAACGCGCCAGGCTTGCTCGGAAAGCCGGGGTTATTACTGGTATTATCTTTCACCAGGGGGAATCCGATGCAGGGCAGATGGTCTGGCTGGACAAGGTAAACGAGATGGTAACAGATTTACGGAATGACCTTGAAACCGGGGATATCCCTTTTCTCGCAGGTGAACTCTATTATAAAGGTGCATGTGCAGGTCATAACCGGATCATTCAACAGATCCCCGGACGGGTAAGTAATTCCTACGTTATATCGGCTGAAGGACTGGATGGTGTGGATAGTTTCCATTTTGACCTGGAAGGCCAGCGGGAATTGGGAAGACGTTATGGTCAGGTAATGCTGGAAATCCTTGATTTACCGGAATAACCATATATTTATCCGTAACATCTACTATCTAATAAAGTATACAATTTCGCATAGAGCGATTGTATTATAAAAAATAGTGATCATAAGGAGGAAAGTAAGAAAATGAATAAAAAACTGTTTTTTGTTCTGCTCTGTACATTGATTGTTACGGGTTTTTCTGTAAATGCACAGACAATGGGTGATGTCAATGGAAGTGGAACTATCGATATTGTCGATGCATTATGTATTGCCCAGTACTATGTCGGATTAACCCCTACGAATTTTAATCCTGCATATGCGGATGTTGACGGAAACGGCACTATCGATGTTGTGGATGCATTATTGGTCGCACAGTGCTATGTCGGTCTTATTTCGTGTGATTTTGGCGGAACCGATAATATCACCGTAAGGGCCAGGGGTACAATGGGTGGAGAAATCATGGAATTGCATGTAAATGGTACTATTATAGCGACATGGACCATGTCCACCGGCTATGAGGATTTTACTGCCAGTGGTTCCGGCTCAACTATCGAAGTGCATTTTACTAATGACGATCAACTGCAAAACGGTATGGATATCCAGGTGGATTATATTATTTATGACGGTGTTACATACCAGGCAGAAGACCAGGAAACCAATACCGGTGTTTACATTAATGATTCCTGCGGCGGTTCCTACAGTGATATGTTGCAGTGTAACGGGTATATCCTCTTTCAAACTGGTCCGACCGACACACCCGGACCGGATACCCCAACACCAACGCCCGGACCGGAAACCCCAACCCCGACCGGGGGTACGTTCCACATTTTCCTGCTTCTCGGTCAATCCAATATGGCAGGATACCCCAAGGCACAGACAGCGGATAAAGTTGAAAACAGCAGAATCCAGGTGCTGGGATATGACGAATGCAGTGCTACCGGCCGTCATACGGATCAATGGGACATAGCATGCCCGCCATTACACGAATGCGGGATGGGCGCCATAGGTCCGGGAGACTGGTTTGCCAAAACCATAATTGACAGGTATCCGTCAGGCGACACCATCGGACTCATACCGTGTGCTATCAGCGGTGAAAAGATCGAAACCTTCATGAAAAATGGGGGCTCCAAATATAGCTGGATCATCAATCGTGCAAAAATCGCACAGCAGGCAGGAGGAGTAATCGATGGCATCCTCTTCCACCAGGGTGAATCGAATAACGGCGAAAGCAGTTGGCCGGGAAAGGTGAATACGCTTGTCCAGGACCTTAAATCGGATCTGGGACTTGGGAATATCCCATTCCTCGCCGGTGAGTTGCTTTATAGCGGGAGTTGCGCCGGGCACAACACGTTGATCAACCAGTTGCCGAGTGTGGTTTCAAATTGTTATGTCATTTCCGCAAGTGGCCTTGTTGTGGATCCGTCCGATACACAGTGGAAACTCCACTTCGGTCACGATTCACAGGTTACCTTTGGACAACGTTACGCCCAGAAGATGATTGAAGCCCTCGGTCTATAAACCGGCCGGGGGTCCTTTGATCTCCTGGGAAATCCTCAAGTTTTGAATAACCGGGGCTTCGATAATCAATAAATGCGCGCTGTTGCACCAACACAACAGTGCGTATCTTTTTTAATCGCGCAGCGGATTTCAGATTCAAACAAGCATCCTGTCAAACGTCCCCGGGTATTTGTCCGGTTTTTTTTAAAACGATTATTGCTGTTTCAACCAGGTATTTGGGTTAAGAGATTTATAAATACGTGTCAATTGTTTTATATATACAGGTATTTGCGTTGAAAATATCAAAAAATACCCGCCGGTGCCGGATACGCCTGCACCTATGGAAGAGTGACCAGGCGTGATCTCCGGTACCGGCGTAGATAAAGGTACAACCCTTTATTTATTTAACGAACTTGAGTGTCCTTAAATTGGCGACAAAACGGTCAGGTACTTCGATCGCCTTGACAAGAACCGGATAGGTACCCGGCTTGAGGTTGATTTTTCCGACAGTGATATTGAAAAAGTCAAGCCAGCCGCCGGTGTCGGGCACTGTGAACGTCAGGGTCTGGTTGTTGACTGTTACCCCCACGGTCGACCCGGGAAATTGCGGATCGCATGCCACCGAGGCGATAATGAAATAATCCCCGGCTTCCTTGACCTCTACATTCCAGCTGATCTCGTCCGTGGTCTTTTCCCACCAGGCAACACAGTCCGCTTCCTCGTTATATACGAGCTGGTCCTGGGTGGTGAGCTGGGCGTCTTTTGATTCGAGCGTAATGACAGTTTTTGGCTTGACAGGCGGCTGATCCGGGTCCGCATGGCCCTGGTTGCCAGTTGATACACAGGACAATAACAGCGCGGTTATTGCCATGGAAATGATTATAAACTTCTGCATTATAACTCCTCCTTAATGCTTCAAAATAGATATTAATCTTATCTTTTTGTCTGTCCAAAACCAAGGTTTATCCGGCGCAGACAAATCAAGAATAACATAGTTATAAGTTTATTGCCATAGCTTTTATTCTTTTTACCATAATTGATTCCCGAGGGCCAGAGGACCAGAAGGTCAGGGAGTCGGAAGGTCAGAGGAAAAAGATCGGTTCAGGAATCTTTAGTCATTAAAAACCTCCATTGGATTTGTAAGCCTTGGAGTTTTAAAATAACCTGACTCCAGGTTTACTATTAAGATCTGCCTTTCTTTATTCACATTTGCTAGATGTTTATAATTCCAGCTTAATAAAATATCAATATTATGTATTGTTTAAACAGCTACATGTAAAGCATCATCAAGTTTTTTCTCCGGAATAATATTTTTCTTTATATATTCAAGTGCTAATTCGTTTATTTGTATTTCTGGTTCCAGGGGCAAAAAAAGTAAGTTATAGTTCTCAATAACTTGCAATAACTGATTTTTATATTTGTGGTCCTTTGAATTTCATCTATCATAATTTGAGAGATATAATGTTCATAGACCCCTTGTTTTACGTAATCATTAAAATAGTCAATAGTAATATCTCTTTTTTCAGGGGAATCATCAGCAAAGAGGAAATTTATAACGGGATGCATATTCCGTTTTATTCTATACGCAATTATCGATGAAATAATCCTTATTACCTGTATTGCCCACCAAAAGAGAAATCCAGAATATTTTATAAATAAAATTGTATAATAGAAAAATCCTGATTAAACAGGCTTTTAAATAAGACCATAGCATTACATGGTACTTTATGCCTTGTAAAAGGTTTTCTTCATTTTCTCATACTATATTTTAAAAACCTGCTTGTGCATCCTTTTTTTTACAAATTATTAAATATTATACTTGACAAATGTTAAGCATAATGATAAACTCATAACGATTGTTGATAGAAAAAATATATAAATAAACACTATCCCTTTTCACCAATACAAAGGGATTTCAGGGGGCTATCCCTTTTGTAAAGTCCGGGAGAGGAAGGCATAACGACTTTTTATAAGGGACAGTGAATAAAAGGTTGCAAATGGAGGGGAATGGTACATTTTGACGGCAATGAGGAATGTTGTGAGTAGTACGGATTATTGCTATCATTATTTAATAGTATGGTCCAAAACTCATGGACAAAACAAAGTATAAAAAAATACCAATTATCCGGCAAATACAAAACAAAATACCCTGCCCTTTGGCAGGAAAAATGAATAATCATTGCCTGATTCATACGGGCCATTCCCCCTCCGGCAACCGGATCTATGGAACATGAAAAGTTGGAAGAATGGAATAGTGAAAAAAAAATATTCCACTATTCCATTCTTCCCCGGTACGCGTATGGTACGTTGCGTTTTGTAAAAGTTTTCCTGGTTTTCTCGTACTATATAAAGGCCAAAAAGTCAGGTTTTTTCGAGCTTCGTTCCTCGTGAAACAAGTCTTCCATTAAGAATAAATTTATGTTATTATTTGAGTATGAATAAAGAATCACTTTATCTTGATACCTCTGTTCCAGGTGCATATTTTGATGACCGGGAAAAAGAAAGATTCAAGGCTACTAGAAAATTTTGGTATGATATAGTACCTGATTATAACGTTTTTGTTTCTGATGTAACACTTGATGAAATAAAAGGCACCAGAGAAGATATTCTAAGAAAGGATTTACTATGTATTATTGAACCATTTGAAATCATTAAAAAAAATAATGAAACAGAAATCTTAGCAAAAGAATATTTAAAAAACAACATAATCCCGGAGAGGTATTTTATAGATGCGCTTCACATTGCAATTGCCTCCTATTATCTGATCAACTATATCGTATCATGGAATTTTGAACATATTGTAAAAGTAAAAACCAGGCGTATTGTAAATCTTGTAAACATTTTAAAAGGATATAGAGAGATTGAAATTATTTCTCCCCTGGAATTATAATAAGGAGTGAAGAATGGAAACAATTAAATATTTTGACTATTATAAAATTGCCGGGGAGATGAATATTTCGCAGGATATTGTTAATATGGTGGAAAAAGAAGTGAAAAAGGAATTTCCCGACGACAGGATGATGTTTGAACTGCATGTAATGAGAGCGCTAAAAAGTAGATACTGGGAAAGTGTTTCCCTGTAATTAGCGGAGTTGTCATGTTTAGCGAGCAGGTTGCAGATGAAGACGGATTGACAGGTGGAAGAATGGAATATTGGATATTGGTTTATTTTCTTTCCACTCTTTCATCATTCCATTCTTCTGTTCTTCCATTCTCCCCATTTGAGAGCTTAGTTCCTCGTGGGTCTGTTACCTGGTACAGCTTTTTCGTGCTCCGTCCCCGGTGATTTCCGTCCCTGATCAAATGGGTGGTGTACCATGTATCAGGGGTTTAAGAATTCCTGTTGCAACAATTATTTCATTAATTGCAGACGGGATGACAAATGATCAAATTTTAAAGCATTATCCCGATTTAGAAAATGAAGATATCCGTAAAGCACTTCATTTTGCATCATTAGCTGTAAAAGAGCGGGAACTCCCTCTGGTGATTTCATGAAATTCCTGATTGACAATGCGCTTTCTCCATATATTGCAGAAGGTTTCAATAAAGCAGGATATGATGCAATTCATATACGGGATATCGGGATGCAGCATGCGATTGTTGGATTTTGATGATCACGATTCCTGATTAAGTATTTCATCTTTATCTAACAGTCTTTTACAATGTCTTATCGTAAGAATAGAAATATGAGATTTTCTTATTTCATAAATGATACGGTAATTACCAAATATTATTTCCCGTATATTTTTGATCTCCATTTCCGGTACAATCCGCCCGCTTTCCGGGAAATCCTCAAGTCTTTTTACCGAATCAAGGACTTTCACCGCCCATTTTTCTGCCCTGCCAGGACTATCATATGCAATATATTCTACAATTCCAGACAACCGGGCTAATGCAGTCGGCGACCATATGATTTTCATTTCTTAAATTTTTCCATTATTGCATCATAAACATTGTCATGAGGAATACCTTTTCCCTCCTGAATTTCCTTCCTCGCATTTCGGATATCCCGGAGTAATTCAATCTCTTCCAGCAGATATTCATATTCAGAGACATCCAGTACAACAGCATAACTTTTCCCATGTTGCGTTAATACTATCGGGCGTTTTGTTTTTTTCACCTGTTTTAACAGATTATTGGCATTTGCCCTGAAATCGGATACAGAATGGATATCCTCATCCAGTATAATCCTGTTCATTTATTCCTCCTTTGTACTAAATATGATACAGTAAATAATACTATATTCAGTACAAGAAATCAATATGATTGCTTTCTTTTTTATGATTTTATAATGTTTTACTCTGTTCCCGGATAGATGGAATCATGCCCCCGTCCCTCGTGAATCTCCCCGCGCAAATCCATAGATTTAAGATTTAAAAATGAATAAGAGGATAAAAACTACGGATGAACCAGCAGGGTTTTTATGTTAAGGGGGCGGGTGACGGATGAAGACAGAATGACAGGCGGAATAATGGAAGGAGGGAAGGATGAAATACTGGTTTACTTTCTTTCCACTCTTCCACCATTCCACCATTCCATTCTTCCGGTGTATATTCGAATATCGTTAAAATCAAGGGTTAGAAATCTAAAGATGTTGTGAGTTTAAACAACATCTTTCAGTTTAGAAATATCTATAGTTTCAAGTTCTTCTTTGCCAACTAACTTCCAACCTTCCTTTATACGGATTACTTCATTTCTGCTTAACATTTCTGAAAACTTATGAATATCATAATCACATTCTTTAGCTAATTCTGCACCAGACTTTCTTACTTCATCTATAATCGAATCTGTCCATAAAGTATTCATTATTATTCCTCCATTTTAAGCTTTATATCCGGTGGTACTAATGTTAAAGGAGTACAAATTCCCGGGGTGTTGTATCCTAATTGTCCATTCAGTTTAAATAGTGCCTTTTTCAACTGCTCATTATCCAAATGACTGCAATTCCAGGTTAATAAGAAATCCATTTTGTAATAAACAGCAAAAGCAATATGATAACCATCACGAATTGAATTTTCAGGAAAACTAAAATAACTTATATATTTTGCGGCTAATGTTTCTATTTCTGAATTATTTTTTAGTTCCGGAATATTCTGCATGGCGGCTATTCGCAATTTAGCATATTCTTTATCACCTCTTACTGCTTCTTCATATACAACCTCTGAAATATATAATTCATATTCCTCTTTATAATTTTCCCACCAGGTTCGTGTTATTTCTTGATGATAAAGTAAAGTAATATCCCTGCTTGGTTTTGCTACAAGATAACTGGGAATCGTTGTTTCTATATAAACCTTTTTTTTCATTTATAAAATAATAGCTCCTTTTAGCTGTTTATAAAATATGATACTAAGGCATGTATTCCTGCAATCTCCTGCTACATATTTAATTATATCATTATAACAAATGAAAGGCAACAGATGGAGAAATGGAATATTGGAAGGATGGAATGGAATACTGGAATGTTGGGTTGTCATCATTCCATCATTCCACTCTTCCCTGGCCCATGCCGTAACATGATACTTTGCATCTTGTAAAAGCTTTCTTCGTTTTCTCATACTATTAATAACAGCGAAAAAATCATGGCGCATACATTTTGGTGGATTTTTTTAGGGCATTTTCATTTTTTTTCTACAAAACACTAAAAAATAAAGCTTGAAGCTTGATAAAAGAAATAGTAAGCGATTATTCCATTTGGAATATTGGCTTGTAAATATAGACATAGTTTCGTAGTATTTGAAAACAAAGGCCATCAGAATTGATGGTCTTGTGGTGGTGTTTTCTTTACTCCGTACCCCGCAGGTCTGTTATATCACTGGCTAAATTATCAAGTATATTGATACTATAATTCTGATCCCTTTTATACATGGTTTACCATGACAAATAGCAGGATTCACGGTTATATATTCTTTCCAATCCATAAATTCAGTTTATCAAAATATCAAGAATAATACTTGATTTATTCTGAACAAATACAGTATGTTTACAATATGAACAGGATAATAAAAGAAAATATTTTGCAGCTAAGTGTCTCTGAGCGTATACAGCTTGTGGAAGATATCTGTGATAGTATAATTTTAGTCCCAGAATCTGTAGAATTATCAGATGAACAAAAAGAAGAATTGGACAGACGTCTTGATGCCTACCATATGAATCCGGAAACAGGAATTTCCTGAAATATTCTAAAATCAAAATTATTAGATAATGACTGAAAAGAAGATTATTATCCGGCTGGAAGCTGAGGTTGATATCAGGGATACATATTATTATTATGAAGAATGCTCAAGAGGTCTTGGCACTGATTTTTTACTTTCTCTTGATGCTTTATTTTCTTTGATTAAACGTAATTCTGAAATTTATCAAAAAGTATATAAAAATATTCACCGTGGTCTGATACAAAGATTCCCTTATGGAGTTTATAATAGAGAAGAATACTATTAAAGTACTGGCAGTTATGCATTGCAAGCGGGATCCAGGTACATGGAAAAAAAGAATATATGAAGAAGAGGATAAAAACTACGGATGAACCAGCAGGGTTTTTATGTTAAGGGGGCGGGTGACGGATGAAGACGGATTTTTTGCAGAAGTTATTCCGGCCACTGGCTTGATAAAAAGGCCATCAGAATTGATGGCCTGGTGTTTTTTTAGCTCAATCCCGATGTAGTCCGGTGAATCTAAATATTTTCTCTCTTGCTTTTAGTTCCAATACTATAGTAAAATGTATTTAAAGGAATGTTATATGCAATTCAAACGTATTACCATTAATCCTGATCAAATGGGTGGTGTAAACAAAGGCCATCACGATTGATGGCCTTGAATTTTATCATTTTTTTTGAGCTCCGTCCCTCGTGAATCTCATTTGCTAAAGTAAAAGGGGCAGTAACACGCTATTGCCGGACTTTTTAACGCAGAGCCGATCCAGGGATCGGTACGCAGAGAAATTCGTCGAGACCGCAGAGTTTCCAAAGTGATTGAACAAATATCGAAAGTTTTATATCAGGATTTAGCAAAGGATATTTCTCTGTAAGTTCAAGCATTCTTTTTTCATGAGAATACATACGAATTACTAATTCGTGAATAGAACCATTTATTATATTTTTAGGAGTATGATTTTTTATTAAATTTAATATTCTTTCACCTGCCGAAAAAGTACTTTCTATATTCCCGCATAAAAAATCCGCAACTATTCGGCCTACATTATAGATAATATCCCAGCCTAAAGGTAGATTACTATTATTCAAAATTGATTTTTCCTCAGAATCGAGAAGTAAGGATGCATTTACAAGTCTGTCGAATTCAACTTTTCTTGAAGTTACTAATTGAACATAAGGTAATCTACTAAGTTCTTCATATGGTTTATCTATTTTAAATTCTTTTGCTACAATGTTAATAAAATCAACTAAGTTTGGATAATCTCTATTCAACCCCGTCGGGTCCACGTACTTCAACGGATTATTCGCACAATACACATACCAGTTTGAACCATCCTGCACCGGGTCAACATTGATAAACCTGCCAATCGTCGCATCATAGTAGCGGGCATTATAATAGTACAGCTCCGTCCCCGCATCCAGCTCTTTCCCGCCGTAGGAATACTTCGCCGTATCGCCTGTCCCATTCCCATCGCTGTCCAGCCGGCGCAACTGCTCGCCGAAAGCCCTGTACACATAGTTCACCTCCACTACCCCGTCCGCGTCTGTCACGCATTTGGTGGAGTTCAGGTGGTCCATGTGGTACCAGCTTTTCTTTACTTCTTCGGTCCCGTCAGGCCGGATCACCCTGGTCACGCGGCCTGCCAGCAGATCGCCGGAAAGCACGTACCGGTTGATCTTTCCGGCATATTCCTCCCCGGGTTCAAACCCCGTCTCCGGTCCGGGAAGTTCTATGTCCATGGCAACGGCGATCTGGCCGTGGCGCAGGTACAGGGTTGTACCCTCCGGTCCCTGTTTGATGAACCGGTTGCCCGCGTTGTCGTAGAAATACTCGGTAATACTGGCCTCCGGCTCCTATCCCCTGTCCTCTGTCCTTACCAGCCGGTTCATGGTCATGCAGTCCGCACCGGTGACACCGTAATCCTGCCGGACCAGGAGGTTCCGTTCATCATACGTGTAGGTGGTGATGATTCCTTCCGGGTCGGTAAAGGATGTTTTCCTGTTCAGTTCGTCGTACTCGTAAAAATATGACTGGAAATCCTGGCTGGAGGTTGATGAGTCCCCCCGGGCAGTCAGTTCCACCAGGTTCCCGTTCCAGTCGTATTGTTCGACGATCATTCTCTTCAAAGGATCGATGGTCGTCACAGTGTTTTTCGCGTCATTGTAGTAGACCACCTTGCTGTCTGAGCGGCCGGGTACGGTTTCCGGGTACACAACCTCTTTCTTTCTTCCCAGGAAATTCGGTAGCTTCATTTAAAGAAGGAGAGTTACCGGTACACAACCTCTTTCTTTCTTCCCAGGTTATCATACTTCACTACCCAGGTTTTGTCATGTTTGCCCACGGGTTGTTCCCCCGACAGTTATCACTACATAATCATCCCCCGCGTCGGGGTCGGTCAGACCCACCATCCTGCCCAGGTCATCGTAGGTCATCCTTTTCACCGCGTGAACAGTCAAACCAGTTAAGGGATGGACAGTGCTTCCCGGGCCGAATTCGATTTCTTCTTCCGTGTTGCCCAGGCCGTCCTGCTGGGCGCCTGTGCATTTCACCGTACCTGCGGATTTATCGATGTCCGCTTCTGTCAGGATAAAATCCTCCTGATAAAAGATCTGCATCCTGGCACCGGGGTTGTCTTGCCGCGCGGTCAGGTAGGCGTTTCCTGTCTGCATATCTTCCCGGAGGTACCCTGCCCAGAAATCGGTAAAATCACCTGCCCCGGGATCAGGGACCCATTCTTCCTCTCCCGTATCCCATACTGCCGGGACAGGCCGGGCAAAATTCGTTATGTCGTCCAGGTCCGGGTTGATGGTCTCGATCTCGATGCCGTTTTTATCGTAATAATGTTCAACCGCATACCCTTCGTTATTCACCTCCATCCATACAGTCCCGTCGCTGTTGAACACCTTAAAACTCCTGATGATGACCCGGTCCGTGCCGCCGGGTTCTTCCAGCCAGTTGTCATGAACCGTGCCCCCGCTGTTCCACGATGCGATACTTACTGCCTGCCAGATCTTTACCGGGAAAGTGTGAAACACGTCATCATATTCAGTGTGGACCTTCACGCCTGCGGCATCGGTTTGGCTCACCGGGTTGCCGTACTCGTCGTATTCAATCCGGGCTGCGGTGACTGCACGCTTTATCCCTCCCGGTCCTTCCAGGTACAGGTTCTGTTTTATCACCTGTCCAAGGGCATTAATCACATTTTCAGAGACATATGTTTTCTCCTGCCCATTCACAGTCACAAACTTTACTTCATGCACTGGAATGCTGAACTTTTCGTCATAATCCCGGACAACCACAAGCCCGGCCCTGTCCTCGAAACGCTTTATGTTGCCTTTACTGTCGTACCGGTATTTCTCACTGTAGGCAAATACCCCGCCCCGGAACACCTGTTCCAGGATTTTTGCCCGATCTGCATTATAGGCAAAGTCCCGTTCTTCTTTAAATCCGTGGGGCTGTCTAAAAAGCCGGAGTGAGACGTAAGCTTTTTAGACAGCCATCCCTTTCTATTTATATGTTTTTCCATGGTTATCACCA
>JAFGQK010000254.1 GCA_016935735.1 Spirochaetales bacterium
GTGTCGATTAGTGAAGATGAGTGGTTAACCGAGAGGTGAACAGGTGCGGTTTTTTGTTAAAAAAACCTGATTGGGAAATCGCACCCTCTTCTCATTGACAGTTTTTTTTATTTTTTGTAGTGTTATATTCCTGATTCAGTTGGGTTTTATAATAAAAAGGGATACATTGGATTAATAAGGGAAGGATCCTTTATGTAAATGGAGGATTGATATGAAACTCTATTCAAAAGGCCAGGTGATTCTCTATTCTGTTATCAGCTCACTTTTGGCTGCTTCTCTTGCAGGTATCCTCTTTATTATGGCATTTCCAAAAAAAAATATGATAATACAGGATGGTATATCCGGTCAGAATTTATATGAACAGGGGGAACCGTCCAGTCAATATAAACATTCCCCGGTACTTTATGAAAAAGGCTATCAACCAGGGAATGATCAGGCACTCTCCCAGGATGAAAACGAAAATATCGATATTTACCGTTCTTTGAACCATGCAGTGGTCAATATCACCACGATTATTTACAATTATAACTGGTTTCTCGAACCTGTTCCACAGGAAGGCGGTTCAGGATCCGGGTCGATTATTGACCAGGAAGGTTATGTACTTACCAATTATCATGTAGTGGAAAATGCAGACAGTTTAAGTATTACCCTGGCCGACGGATCTGAATACAATGGGAACATTATCGGGGTTGATCCGGAAAATGATCTTGCAGTAATTAAATTCAATCCGCAGGGGAAAAAGCTTGTCACCATTCCCTTTGGTTCATCAGGTGATTTGAATGTCGGACAGAAAGTACTCGCAATCGGGAACCCGTTCGGTCTTGAAAGAACATTAACCCAGGGGATCGTTTCCGCCCTGGGCAGACCCATCAAAACAAAGTCCGGCCTTATTATCAAGGAAGCCATCCAGACTGATGCATCAATCAACCCTGGTAATTCCGGGGGACCGCTTCTTAATTCCAGGGGCGAAATGATTGGCGTTAATACAATGATCTACTCCCCTTCCGGGGGTTCGGTCGGGATCGGATTTGCTGTCCCGGTTGATACGACAAAGCGGGTAATCCCGGATCTGATACACTATGGTGTGGTGAAAAGGGGCTGGATCGAGATTACCCCTGTACAGCTTTTCCCGGCACTTGTTCGTTATGCAGGGTATAAAATAAATCATGGTATTCTTGTTTCCCGTGTTGAACAGGGCGGAAATGCGGATAAGGCTGGAATAAAGGAGGGCACCACCCCTGTACGGTATGGCAGGAGTATTATTTACCTGGGTGGTGATATTATAGTAGAGATCGATAAGATGGTTGTCGAGGACCTTACCGATCTTTACAGTTCATTGGAGGATAACAAGCCGGGTGATATTGTGGATGTTAAGGTATTAAGGGGGAATTCATATAGATCCTTTAAAATAACACTGGCCGAACGCCCCGAAAAGTATTCCTGGTAAAAAAAATAATATTAGGACAGGGAAAAATGAAACAATTTAAAATCGTATCTGATTTTCATCCTGCAGGAGATCAAGAAAAAGCAATTGAGAAACTCAGTGAAGGGATCAGGAACAAACTTCACTATCAGACCCTTAAAGGGGTGACCGGATCGGGTAAAACCTTTACCATGGCAAAAATCATTGAGGCTGTCCAGCTTCCTACTCTTGTTATTTCACATAACAAGACCCTTGCTGCCCAGCTTTACCGGGAATTCAAAGGGTTTTTCCCGGATAATGCTGTTGAATATTTTGTTTCATATTATGATTACTATCAACCCGAGGCATATGTCCCGGGGAAGGACCTCTATATTGCAAAAGATGCATCAATAAACCAGGAAATCGACAGGTTAAGGCTTTCTGCCGCTGCATCGTTAATGGAGCGGGGGGATGTTATTATTGTTGCAACCGTGTCATGTATCTACGGAATCGGGAATCCTGAAGATTACAGGGGAATGCGTATGGAACTTTCACGAGGCGATGAGATCCATATGAGTAAACTACTTGCACGCCTTATACAATTACAGTATGAGAGAAATAATGCAGTGCTTGAACGTTCGAAATTCCGCTTAAAAGGGGATGTTCTTGAAATTTTTCCCTCTTATGCCACTGAAGCAGTGCGTATTGAATTGTCCTGGGATACAATTGAAAAGATCAGGAAAATCAACCCGCTTACCGGGGAGACAGTAGAAGAGCTTGATTCCTGTATTATCTATCCCGGAAAATATTTTGTAATGCCCGAAGAACGTGTAATTAATGCCCTGGATTTAATCCGGGCAGAACTCAAGGACAGGTATACTGAACTCCTTGGCCAGGGGAAACAGCTTGAAGCCGAGCGGCTGAAATCCAGAACCGAATATGATCTTGAAATGCTGGAGGAAATGGGATACTGCACAGGTATTGAAAATTATTCCCGTCATTTAAGCGGGAGGAAAGAGGGAGAACGTCCTGCCGTGCTCATCGATTTTTTTCCTTCCAATTTTCTTGCCTTTATTGATGAATCCCATGTCACGATTCCCCAGGTAAGGGGTATGTATGAAGGGGACAGGTCACGGAAGCTATCGCTTGTTCAATACGGGTTCAGGCTGCCATCTGCCCTTGATAACAGACCGCTTTACTTTGCAGAGTTTGAAAACATTCTGGATAAAACGATCTATGTATCGGCAACACCAGGGAATGAAGAACTGGAAAAATCTTCCAGTATAGTGGAACAGGTTATAAGACCGACAGGACTTCTTGATCCCACCATCGAGGTAAGGTCTACAACCGGTCAGATTGATGATCTCTATTCCGAAATACAGGTACAGGTAAAAAAGAACGAGAGAACACTGGTTACCACCCTTACAAAGAAAATGGCAGAAGACCTGTCCGCATACCTCTCGGAACTCGGGGTTAAGGTGACCTATCTTCATTCGGAAATAAACACCTTCGAACGGGTCGAAATCATCAAGACATTACGCCAGGGAAATATTGATGTCATTGTGGGTATCAATCTTCTCCGGGAAGGGCTGGATATCCCGGAAGTTTCGTTAATTGCAATTTTGGATGCGGAAAAAATTGGTTTTTTGCGATCCGCAACATCACTCATACAGACAATCGGACGTGCCTCCCGGAATGCGAACGGGAGGGTGATTATGTATGCGGACAGGATTTCTGATGCGATGAAAACTGCAATAGAAGAAACAGAACGGAGAAGAAAGCTTCAGCTTGACTACAATGAAAAACACGACATCACACCCCGGACAATACGGAAAGCTATCCAGGATATTCTGGAAAGGAAAGAAGAGGAAAAGAAAAGAAGCGAAGCACTGAATATAGAAATTCTAAAAAAGAACTATAATATCCTTATCCCCAAACAGAGACAGCAATTAATTAAAGCCCTGGAAAAAGAGATGCTCGAGTTTGCTAAAAACCTGGAATTCGAGCGTGCCGCATTAGTGCGGGATGAGATTCAGAAGATAAAGGATTTGACAGTATAATGATCCTGGGTGCTATACCAGCCAGTTACAATCTGCCTGCCCGGGATTTTTAAACTGTATTTTCAGTGTATCAACCTCGAGATAATGCATAAAACGTTTTGTACATGCTTTTAACACGGCATACATCGTATTCGTCTGTTTCACATCATTTTCCCACCACCACCCTTTAATGATTAATGTTCCGGTTTTTTTATCCCTGGCCGGTTCAAACCTGGCAATAAACCGGTCTTTATACAACACCGGGAGTACATAATAACCATACTGTCTTTCCGCAATCGGTTTGTATACCTCCCATCTGTATTCAAAATCAAACAACTTCTTTACCATATCCCTGTCCCATAACAGGTTATCCAGGGGTGCGATAACAGCAGCAGACGGTTCTGTTTTTTCAGAACATGTAATTCTCTCCAGCAGCGGTATTTCTGAACTCCGTATATAAAAAGGGGTATCTATCCCTTTTATCCGGATTTCATATACCTTTTTTTGTGCACATAACCTGGCAAGAGCTTCCTGCCGCTGTTTGCTGTTCATTCCGGAGATTCCAAGCCATGCCCCGCCCGATTTATTCCAGAGTAATCCCACTGAACCTATACGCCTGGTAACATACCAGTCATGGAAGTCGTTTGTCTTTTCATTCGGGTCAGGGGAAGTAAGGATCTTTTCCGGAAGATGATTACAGGTAAAGTCATATACTTTCCGTGTATGTACTTTATGGTGGATAATGAGTTCACCCCAGGCATACATACTTTCCAGGGCTGCCCTGGCTATGCGCGTGGGTGACCATGACCATCCGACAACCTGGTTTAAATCAAGGTCAATGGACGACAGGGGTCCCCGTTCTTCCAATGCTTTTCTGACCAGGGGTAGAACTTTCATCGCGGGCATGTCTTCGTGACCGTATCGCTGGCGGGCCTGGTCACGGTTCCGCTGAAAAAAAGGCCAATCTTCCGCGGAATAAATAGACATATTTTTATCCCAGCCGTCCAGTAATTTCCTCTCTCTGTAAAGAAGTTCCGAAAGCATGTACGGACGAAAATCCTTTATACGCGCCTGAAGGACCAATTCCGGGTTGTGCCCGGCAATGTTCAACGGATCAAACTGGATACAACCGACATTTTTTATATAAGTGAGTATCTCTGCTTTACTATTATAGCGATATGGCGGAAGGAGACCCTGATATGCAAGAAGAAAGCGGCGTGCCCGGGAAGTGGTAATAGTCATTGCACCTTTTCTACTATGTCTGCAATAATGTAGCATGCGTCACTATTATGACAATACCGTTTTCCCGTGATTCTCACCCTGTCCTTTACCCCTGCTATTTCATTGTTTTTTGTATGAACCTTGAGGTCATCATTTGAATAATAACGTGGGAGTCTTTCAACCTGGTTTTCATTATAACCGAACGACATATTAACTGTTATTGATCTCCCCATACTGTCTGGTTTTTCAAACAGGATGAGATTGATGCGTTCTGCTTTTAATGCTGTCGTCATCTTTATATTCAAATACCCTTCGATTGAAATACTCCTGTGGAATGTCCATCCCAGTATCTTAACAGGGTTATATTTTGATTCGAATACCGAATCAAAGGTGATATATTCAGGTTGTTCCTGCTCTTTTGATTCACAGGAATAAAAAAAAGTTAAAATGGAAAAAATAAGAATAATCCCGCGTATTTTCATCTAATGTATCCTCCTGTTTGTATTTTTTTATCACAATTACCCTGAATATATCAAGAAAAAGATTTTTCTTTTCTCTATTCCCTCGTAATCTTAATTGTATCTGTCTTAAGAACCCTCATGTATCCGATACTGAATATACCCTTGCTGTGTACAGGAATAATCCGAAGGCCTGTATATCCTGCCTTTGCAACCCCCGGGGGTATGTTGATTGTATGAGAAACCAGCCTGTTGCCAGCCGTTTTTAACGGGGTAATTTCCTGCACTCCTGTTTCAAAAAAACTCATAAAATAACTAATCCGGTACACAGGGCAATAACGAATGGTTACCTCAATCCGGGGGGCATGACAGGATTTATTCATGGAGATGTGGATTCCCTTCTCCGTAAAAAGGTAATTTTTAATACTATCCCATGATGTATTTCCCTGCCTGAAATCCCGCAGCTGATTTTCATGAACACGGATAAGTGTGTTTCTGTACTGGCTTAAAAGATAATCATACTGTCCCATATTCATCAGTATGATTTCTTTTATCCTGTTCCATTCAAAAAGATCTCCCTTTATAATATAAGAGAGTTTGTCATAATATGTTGCCAGTCTTTTATTTACAATAACATTTTTTCCTGTTTCAATAGTCTGGAGATATCCCCGGGGAAGGTTTCTTGCAAAGTGCCCGATTCTGAATGAATGAGGATTTCTTACATTGATTTTTGAAAGAAGCGGTTCGGTTAAAGCATTGAGATCGATAAAATGAACAGCCGGTCCTGCAAAAAAACCGGCATTCCCGACATTTTTATGAACAATAACCCGTGGACCCTCTTTTTTTAATTTTCTTCCTTCACGTGCCCATTCGCAGAAAGGCATATTCTTTCTCTTAAGCCCCGGCAAGTACCCGGAACATGGGTAGTAGAATCCCCTTTCGTCAGCAATACCGTTATGTGATATGGTGAGGTTAATATAATCCTTATCACTGAAAACAGGTGCATAAGGAGATTGTAATCCGGTAAAAAGAGAAAAGCAGAGAGCAGGAACACAGATTATTCTGGAAATATCCGGTGGCACGGCACAGATATTAATTACTGCACAGAAAACAGGGAGCGCAAAAAAGCGTCCGCTCATAAAATCCCCGCCGATTTTTACAATGTAGAGAAGATAAAGAAGAATTCCGGCAGAAGAAGCGATTGACCGCTTTTTTTTAGTAAAGCAAAAACTAAAAATACTTACTCCTATTACAATCAGGCAGAGGGGATCCATGACAACGGAGTTCTGAAAGTAATTGATTCCCTGGAGCGCAAGATCAAGATCACTTATGCCTGTGTTTAATTTTGCATATGCAGTATTGGGAAAAGGAAAGCCATAGTAAAAAAGAGAAAAACCGGTCCATAAGAAGAACGGCAGAAACCCTGCCACCCCGGCCATAATACCCTTTATCCATTTTCTTGTTTCCGTATAAGCATGAACAAGACACGGCGCAAAAATCAGAATAGTATCCATCCTGGTAAAAGCCCCAAGGGAAGCAAAAAGAGAGAGGAAAAAAAGTGTTTTTATGGTAAATTTTCCTCTTAAATATACAATAAAGAAAAGAGCGGTAATAAGAAAAAGAAGGGGATTCTCTAATCCGCTGGTGGTATAATCGATAAAAGCCTTGGAAAGACAAAGGATGACGATCCCGGTAATTGCCGAATACCAGGTCTTTGCTATTTTCACGGCAAACAGAAGAAGTGTGGCAACAGAAACAACAATACTTATATAGATGCTTGTAAAAAAAATTTCATGAGTAAAAAAATAGAAAGCAGATATAAGAAACATCCAGAGAGGATTTGTATATGCCTGGACACGCTCGTTAACATTCCATGTAAGACCATACCCGTTTACAAAATTATCTACCGTCCGGAAGGTAATATATGCATCATCTGAAAGCCATGCATTCCGTATAATCACAAAAGTACTAAAAACCAGCAATACAATGATAAAAAAATAATGTATGAACCGCTTCCCATACCCGCTATTTATCATTAAAGAGGGATTCATTAAAGAGGGATTATAGCAAAATGCAGCGAATGTGTACAGGCAGGATTGTTTTTACCGGATGGATTTTTTCAAATCACATAAGGTTCACTGTCATGTTTTCAGGAATGTACAGGTATTAAAAATCGATGAACTTATAGGAAGGGTAAGATCTTCATCTTATTTTCCCCGGGAAGACCGTAATTATTATAAAGTCGCTTGTAAGAACATAGCTCCGCAAATTATTTAATGGAAGAAAAGGGAAACCATCGATTACACAGAAATAGATAGAAAAATCTGTGTAATCGTGATATTATCTTGCCCATGAATAGTAAGGATAACAAAGAAAAAGACTCATGCTATTATTGGGGCAGCTATGGAAGTTCATAGTCCAATCTGTGAAATCGGTGTCATCGGTGGTTTCATCTCTTTATTGTGGAAAATCGAAATTCCTGGACAATAAAATAAGAGAATAGAATTTCTTTATAACACGTTTATGTACCGGGCAGATGTAATTATGGCCAGGGGTGATGAGCGAAGAAATTGGGATAAAACGGTATAAAGATGAATGTTTTACAATAAAAATGAAAAATATCCAGAAAAGTTTGAAATATTGATAATATTTTTTTTAGGATATGTATTTGACAATATTACTTTTTTTATTTACTCTATTTACGATAAATTTTAATTAATGCGGATTTTTTCATGACAATAATATGGATGAAATTCGTATTATGCAATAGTTGTTAGTATGTAAAGGAGAGTGATGTATGACAGTAAGGATTGATGGCGAAGCTTGTACGGGATGCGGGTTGTGTACAGATAGTGTCCCTGATGTATTTAAGATGGGAGATGATATTGCAGAAGTTATTAAATCAGATGTTCCTGCGAATCTTGAAGATGATGTACGTGAGGCAATAGACAATTGTCCGGTAGAAGCAATAATTGCTGAATAATTATGACACAATCCCGGGTTATTCGACCCGGGATTTCTTATTCTAAATGCATTCTTGAAACAAAGTTTTGTAAAAACAAGTATCCTTTTTTCAAATTTCCAGAAAACCCTTTAAAGAAAAAGAAGGATTGCAATCCCTGCAGGAATAAGATAAAAACTGAACAGGTAAAACTTTCCTTTTTGAACTATCCGTATAAGAAGAAGAAGACTTAAAAGCCCGATGAAAAAAGAGACTACAAGACCAATACCCAGATCAAGTGGGTTTACTTTCAATCCGCCTGCATCCGTAAGCTTTAATAAGAATGCACCCAGAATTGCCGGGATTCCAATAAGAAACGAAAACTCACCTGCCTTTTCCTGTTTTATTCCGGTAAAAAGGGCGGCGGCAATCGTAATACCTGACCTGGAAATCCCCGGAAGAACACCCAGGCCCTGGGCAATACCTGCTATAAATCCTGTTTTAATACTCACTGTGTCATAATCCTTTTTACCGGTAAAAAACCTGGTAACAATAAGAATGATTCCGGTTATAATGAAGAGAATACCTGTATACCGGGGATATACTTCAAAAAACTCGTCAAATGGATCTATAACCAGTGCTATCGTAACAGTGAGGATCGATGTAATTATCACGATAAGAATAAGTTTAAGATCGGTTTTTGTTATGGAATCAATCTCTTTTCTTTTTAAAACAAGATGCACCGCTTTCATGAGAGAGAGAACAAGTCTTATAATGATTTTTCTGAATACAAGAAGAACGACCAGCAGGGTGGGGATATGCATAAGGATATCAAATATTTTCGGGATATCCCCCAGCCCTAAAAAATTTCTTAATATAAGGAGATGCCCGGAACTTGATACAGGGATAAATTCCGTAACTCCCTGGAGTGCTCCTAAAAGGATTATTTTTACAAGATCAAATTTCATAAAAATGCTTTATCCGCTTTCATTCTTCTTCAATAATTGAATCATAAAACTGTACATATTTTTTTCTGTCTTCACCGGCCAGGAATTTCATTGCTGCCCTGGGATGTTGATTAAGCTGGCCTGTAATCATATAAGGAACCTCGAACCCCCAGCGAAGACTTTCCTGGAGCGGTCTTACGTGATTCTGAAGGCATTCGAGAACAGGCCTTAAATGAAACTTCGGGTTATGAAGAAATCCGAGAAGCAGTTCAAGGGAACAATTTCCTGCACCCCTTCCCATCCCGTCAATTGTGGCATCGAGCATATTCGATCCTTCGATGAGTGCACATATCGTATTGGCATATGCAAGCTGCTGGTTATTGTGTGCATGAATACCCACTATTTTTCCGTTAGGTTTTGCATAACTTAAGTATTTTCTTATAAGATATTGAATCTGTTCCTGGTACAGTGCCCCAAAGCTGTCTACAAGGTATATTGTCCCTACAGGGGATGCTGCAAAAGCCTCAAGTCCCGCATCAAGTTCTCTTTCCTGGATGGCAGAGATTGCCATAAGATTTACCGTGGTTTCATACCCTTTGTCATGGGCATCTTTAATTATTTCTATAGCAGTAGGGACCTGGTGAATATACGTGGCAGTCCGGATCATGTCAATGACACTTTCGGATTTGGGGAGTATATCGGTATGATAGTCGGTTCTTTCGGCATCTGCCATAACTGAAAGTTTAAGGCTTGTCTCATTCTCGCCGACAATTTTCTTAATATCATCTTCATTACAGAATTTCCAGTTTCCATAACTGGAAGGAGCAAATATTTTTTTATCTGCTTTATATCCTAATTCCATATAATCGATTCCTGCTTTTACACAGGTTGAATAGACCGCTTTTATAAAATCATTATTGAATTTATGGTCATTCATAAGACCACCATCGCGGATTGTACAGTCAAGAACTTTGATTTCAGAACGATACGTAATCCAACCCTTGCTTTCTTTTAGAATATGGTTATTTCCATTCGTATCCTTAGGCATATAACTCCGCCTCTCTTTCTTCCTTAATAAGGAGTACATTTCTGGTTTGTTTTATTAACGTTTACAAACTAAGTTTCCTTTTTAGCAAATTTGCAGGAATCTGTCAATCTTTTATTTTCTACTGGGTGCGATTTCCAAATCGGGTTTTTGGAACCACCGATTACACCGATTGATTAAATCCGAGAAATCTGTGGTTACTTATTTTTCTTTGTCAATTCCCACCCTTTTCTACTTATTGGCCTGCATACTCTGTAAATTATCCCTGCTTTTTCTATTTTAAGTTTATCTGTTCTCTTAATTCTTCCAGATCTTCATCTGATTCATAAAGTACGGGGGGAGGAATCAGACCATCTGAAATTACTTTTTCCGCAAGATTATTTATTGATTTTGAAAACAGGGATCCGGGGGAAAGCATATAGACAGGCTGTCTTTGAATAATAGATAAAGTAATTTCTTTACTTCTGGGAAGATATCCAATATAGTGGATTTTCAGTCCGAGGTTTTGCCGTACAATTATTTTAAGTTTCCCTCCTATTTCAATATCAGAGTTACTGGTTCCCATATTAATCACCATCTTTGGGAAAATTTTTTTAAAAGTTTCCATTGCAGTCGTCCCGGATCCCGGATTTATATACAGGATTGTATTGATAAGATCGTGAAAAGAAATACTTTTTCCTTCAATCCTGTTGGTAATAAATGAATAGATCATTTTTCGTTCCTCACTTTTAGAAGGAAAACTCCGGTAAAGCATACGAAAGATCACTGTTTTAAGAAAAGAATAAGCATTAAGGATTGCTGTTGTTTCGGTTGTGGTGACGATGATTCCGGCAGGAGAAATGAGAAAAAAATCAATAATATTAAATGATGTCCCGGATCCAAGGTCAAGGATGATGTAATCTGCATCAAGATTCTGGATATTTCTGATTATTTTCTTTTTTGTTCCATAATCCAGGTTTGCTGTACCGGGTAATAAAACATCACCGGGAATAAAAAATAGATTCTGCACCGGTGTATTATAAATAATTTCTGAAAGGCTTTGTACATGCTTATAAATATAATCTCCAATACCAGGGCGGTCATTCCTTATTCCCAGACATGTATGGAGATTTGCTCCTCCAAGATCAAGATCAATAAGAATAGTTTTTTTCCCTTTTCGTGCAAGGGCTACACCCAGATTCCCGGAGAGAACTGTCTTACCAGTCCCACCTTTCCCGCTGGCAACAGGGAGAATTGTCGACATATAGGTAAGGATAGGCAAATGCATGAGTAAAATCAAGCTGTTTAAAAAATAATATCAATATCTTCACTCCATCTCGTTCCTTCCCTTTAATGCCCTTGCCAGGGTAATGCTGTCCGCATATTCAAGATCACCGCCCAGGGGAATCCCCAGGGCGATTCTTGTTATTTTTATCGCTGTTTCTCTAAGGTATTTTACCAGGTATAACGCAGTGGTTTCACCTTCCACGGTGGGATTTGTAGCGATAATGATTTCTTTAATAGGTTCTGTTTTAATCCGTTTATAAAGTGCTGCAAAGGAGAGTTCTTCCGGCCCGATACCATCAATAGGTGAGATGGCTCCCTGTAACAC
Source organism: Spirochaetales bacterium (assembly GCA_016935735.1). GTDB lineage: Bacteria > Spirochaetota > Spirochaetia > SZUA-6 > JAFGRV01 > JAFGRV01. The sequence goes on from JAFGQK010000254.1 coordinate 11,645, forward strand.
ATGATAAATGCCTCTGTACTCATGTGTCGATTCAATAGCCTGGATATCTTTGGGTTGTTCGATAATACAGAGGATGCTTTTATCCCTCCCCGGATCTGAACAGATTGAACAGGGATCTGTTTCCGTATAATTGCCGCAGATACTGCAGGGTTTAATTTTTTCCTTCAAGTCTTTTATGTCCCTGCTTAAAGCTTCTGTAAGGGTTTTATCCGCTTTCAAAAGATAATATGCGATCCGGGATGCACTTTTTTTACCTAAACCGGGAAGTTTTGAAAGATAATGAATCAATCTCTCGAGGACTGTCACATTATGTTCCCATAAACCCGGGGGGAATATCCATGTTTCCTGCAAGGGGGGAGATAGTTTCTTTCATCTTATCCTTTATTTTCCCCATAGCCTGGGTAAATGCAGCTGTAATGAGATCTTCAAGCATTTCAGTATCCTTCGGGTCCACAACCTCCGGTGAAATGGATACCTTTTGTATTTCAAATGCACCATTCATCTCGATCTTTACCATATCTCCCCCGGCAGTTCCGGTAACCAGGATATTTTTCATTTTTTCCTGCATATTCCCGATGGATTGCTGGACTTCCTTTAAGTTTTTTAATAAATCTAATGGATTTATTGCCATTCTATTCTCCTTTTATTACTTCACCCTGGAAGATATTCTTAAGAATTTCAACTCTCTGATCTTTCTGCGGCTGGTTATTTTGATCGTTCTTGTTAAAAAGAACGGTCAGCTTTATAGAAAGGGAAAAAGATTCAGAGAGAATACGGGTTAATTCTGCTCTTTCCTTTTTAATTACTTCCCCTGCAAATTTATCTTTTATATTAAAGGTAAGAAAAAACTCATTCCCATTCATTTCCCATGATTCAATCTTCTCTAAAGCAGAGACAAGGGCGAGTTTCTTTTCTTTATGAAGATGCTTTATGAGGTTTTCGATAATATCCTTTTCTGTTTCAGGTGAAATGGTGTGTTCTTCTTTTTTTTCTTCTTTACCGGTGGTATTTTCCGGTAATGTCTGCCCCGGACTCTCAAAGATATCCTTTTTCATCTGTTTCAATTCCTGCAGAAGATCATGCCGGGTAATCATGTTTTGTAATGCTGCAAGCCTGCTCATAACAAGTTCCAGCTCAAACCTTTGATTTAGAGAAAACCGGAATGTTCTAAATAGCTGGAGAAGGAGTTCAATTGCAAATTCTATGTGAGGAACCGGGAATTGATCGACCAGATCTTCTGGAAAGGTGTCCGCAGAGTAGCCGAGAATATCTTCTTTTCGTATTCCGTGTTTGAGAAAGAGTATATTCCTGAAATATTCGGTAAGATCGATAACAAATTGTTCTATAGAAATTCCCTTTTCCAGGATTGAATCTGTGTATTCAAGTACCTTTTTCCCATCACCCTGTGCAATCATACGGATGATCTCCCCCAGTTCATCTATCCCGACAATTCCGAGTTTTTCCCTTATCTGCGAAAGGGTCACTTTTTTATCAGAAAATGAGACAATCTGGTCAAAAAGTGTATATGCATCACGCAACGATCCGGTGGATTCTTTTGCTATCCAGAACAGGGCTTCATCCTCTGCTGTTATACCGAGTTCTTCTGCAACTTTCATCAATCTTTTTTTGATCCCTGTTGTGGAGATGAGTTTAAAAGTAAATTGCTGGCACCGTGACCGGATTGTTGCAGGTACTTTATGGATTTCCGTTGTAGCGAATATAAACACAATATAGGGGGGGGGTTCTTCTATTGTTTTTAAGAGTGCATTAAACGCACTGTTCGAAAGCATATGAACTTCGTCAATAATATATATTTTGTAACGGGAACTGTTCGGGGCAAAGAGAACTTCGTCTTTTATTTCCCTTACATCATTCACACTTGTATTCGATGCCCCGTCGATTTCAATAACATCAAGTGAATTCCCTGCTGTAATCTCCTGACATGAACTGCATTTACCACAGGGTGAGTCTGTAGGACCGGCGTCACAGTTTAATGCCTTTGCCAGGATACGTGCTGCAGATGTTTTTCCTACACCACGGGGCCCGGAGAAAAGGTATGCATGTGCGATTCTTCTCTGTACAATAGAATTTTTTAGCGTTTCAACAACGAATTCCTGATCTACCAGTTCATCAAATGTTCGGGGCCGCTTTTTAATTGCAGTTACTTCATATGCCATTTATAATACCCGGTAAAATAAAAACCCCTTTAAGTAAAATCAGACCGTTTACGGCTCATCAACCTGTCACTTACCGCTGCTACCTTCCGGTCCTGACGGGGTTGGGTGATGGTTAATAGCGTAGAGCCTGACCACTAAAGGGGCTTTCGGAGAGAGAGGGATTCGAACCCTCGGTACCTGGTTAAGATACACACGCTTTCCAAGCGTGCACCTTCGGCCTCTCGGTCATCTCTCCTTAAAATAGTATATTGCCTTTATCCTTTAGCCCGGAGAGAGTGGGATTCGAACCCACGGGACCGACATGCAGCCCAACGGATTTCGAGTCCGCCCGATTCAACCACTCTCGCATCTCTCCATTCCCATCTATTCATAAACGCGTGCCCAAGAGGATTCGAACCTCCGGCCTTTAGATCCGCAATCTAATGCTCTATCCAGCTGAGCTATGGGCACAGTGGAAAATACGGAGAGGGTGGGATTCGAACCCACGGTACCCTTACGAGTACAACTCCTTAGCAGGGAGCCCGATTCGGCCGCTCTCGCACCTCTCCTTCTTGTTCAACAATGATAAAAGTATACTATAACGTTGGCTTAAGCCCACAACCCAATTAACAAGCTATCCAGGTTCTTTTAATTATGCTGGTCTCATTAACCTGGCGGCCAAC
>JAFGQK010000029.1 GCA_016935735.1 Spirochaetales bacterium
GTATTCAAGGTATAAAAAGAGAATTTTAACACAGATTTCCCGGATTTTGACGAATTACACCGATTATTTAAGGAAAATCTGTGAAATGAGCTAAAATTATTATTAATCTACGAAATCGGTGAAATCTGTGGTTTCATATTTAGAATTCCTGTTATAGTAAGGGATTGATTTTTTTTTGTGTTTTCTATATGATAAGCGGAGTTAATTAGGAGTAAACAAGATGGATAATTTAGAAATTTATAAAACCCTTTTGGAGGGGTGTCGTAATAATTTGCGATATAGTCAGTGGTTTAACAGCTTGAGTATGCAGGATTATACCAATAGATTGAAGATGGAGCTGGAAGAAGTTCTTGAAGCTCTGGAAAATAATGATGTACCTAACTTGGTAGAAGAATTGGGCGATCTTTATTGGATGATTCACTCGCTTATTATTAAAGCGATTGATAAATATGACTTTTCCTTTGATGATGTTATTTCCACGGTACTGGATAAATTTAAAAGAAGAAAGCCTCATATTTTTAATAAAAAAGAGCTCGCTTTGGATCAGGAAGTCAGTTATTGGCATAAGGTAAAATCGGAAGAAAAAATGGTTAAAAAGACAGGATAAGTATTTTATCCAGTCTAATCCCAGGGCAAATGGATTTTCTTTTTTATTACAACGATTAGTTTTGGTGAATTTTAGGAAGTAAAGATGATATTTGTATTTGATATGGATGGTACGCTACTGGTAAATACAACCGCTTGCATGGAGATCGCTAAAATTACAAAAACGGAAAAAGAATTATTATCTCTGGAAGAGAAATATCAAAATGGAGATATTGATGCCCACGGATTTGCTCAAATTATACACAAATTATGGGGAACTCTTGACATGGAACTGATTGAAAAATCATTTGTTAAATCGGAAAAATTAAAAAATATTCAGAATGTTATTCAAAAAATAAAAGAACGTAAAAGCATTGCGGTTATAATAACGATGTCTCCTGACTTTTTTGCCAAATTTTTCTATTCTTACGGTTTCGATCATATATATGCTTCCTGTTTCCCCAGGAGTGAAACGGAAAACCTTAACCCCGTAAAACTTTTAACTCCCCGGGATAAACCCCGGATAGTAATGGAACTATGTAAAAAATATCATTATACACCTGATCAATGCATTGCTTTTGGTGACTCTATGTCCGATTACCCACTGTTTCAAATATTAAAAGAAACTGTAGCAATTAATGGTGATCCCCGGATAGAGAGTAAGGCAAAATATTCCTATAAAGGATATGATCTTGCTGAAGCAGTAAGCGTTTTAAATATTCTTTAAAAAACGAAAGAAGCATGGATACTGGAAAAATAAGAAACTTATTATACTTTATTAATGTACATTTCCTTGGGGATTGTTGATTGTTATGGCGGTCCCCGGACCAGCATTAGAGTTCCTGTCCCTCAATATAGGTGCCTATTCAGGAGGAATTACTTTACAGGATTCTCTTAATCATGTATCCGGATGATGTGATCCCTCTCCCTTTCACATATAAAATCCTTACTTAAAGGGATTTCCAGCCGGGCGATAGTGATGTTTTTTTCGATCCCTACCCTGAAAAAACCAGGATTAATACCCTCTGCCATAAGAAGAATCATGATTAAAGCAAGTCCCAGCCCGGCCCCTTCGGTATCGTCTGCATGGTCCATATAGTACTCCATGAGATCATCATACTTCATAACCTGGGAGAATTTCTGCCTTAAACGTGTTTCTTCCTGCCTGGTCATTTCGGTATTATTTAAGACTTCTATTTTAAGTACATCCTTATTATGGATAAAACTGATTTTTACGAATAATCCTTTCTGTTTTACCTTTGGACCATACTTAAGGACTTCTTCCTCTTTTATTACATCTTTATAAAGCTGGACACCCTTTTCATAATCTGCTTCATTCGTTATGTCCAGTTTGTTTTCTTCAAAAAATATTCGTTTAATATTTGCTTTTGTCCCGTTTAAAGCGAGTTCTTTTGTACAGGTGTAGACAATAGACTGGAGCTCGGGTTTTTTATATTTATCCAGGATACAATTAATCACCATGTCCATGGTCTTTTCAAACCGGATAGTCATGGCATATGAGATTAATCGGATTATTTTTCCCCTCTCGATTGCGTTTTTTAAGCTTTTTTCCGCACTTTTTAAATCGACACTCGTCGGGCTCATATAACTTTATGTTCCTTTTTTGAATGTACTTTCTTTTTATTTTAGAAAAAACTGGCAAAATGTCAAGCAGCCGGCCTGGAGGGTCGGGAGGGAAAGTATTGAAATTCCTATACGGTTGTGTGGTAACATTATATCAGTTATATCCCGTTGATCCGTTGTCCCCGGGTTGTAAAATACCCCGGTTTATTTCTTCCCTTTCCCAAAAGCATATATAACACCATCATCAGCCCCAAAGATGACCATCTCCCCTGCAACAGCCGGTGAACCGGAAATCGAATCACCGGTTTCATACGACCAGATTTTTTTCCCATCTGTTATATCCAGGAAATAGACATACCCGTCCCCGGAACAGAGAACAACCTTATTGCCTGCAATTACCGGGGAACCCTTCACTTCATCGGCAGAAAGATACTTCCATTTGAGTTTCCCTGTTTGTTGATCGATGCAGTAAAGAATACCATCCTCTGATGCAATAAGAACATTCCCGTTCCCTGAAGCAGGGGAAGAGAAAAAGGGTGCCCCTTCCTCTTTATCACCGAACTCCCAGGAGATTTTCTTTTTAACAAGATCGATACAGATAAGTTTATTTCCATAATGCCCGGCAAATGCATAATCTCCGTTTACTGCAACCGAACCAGGGATATATGACCCGGCATCGATATGAAAAAGCTCCTTGCCATCCCATGCACGGATAACACGGATCATTGCATCGCAGCCCCCGAAGACAAAGGATTGATTGTACAATGAAGCAGCACCATTGATATAACTTTTCGCTTTGAAAGACCATATCTTTTTCCCCGTAAGAGCATCGAGACAGTAAAGGTTATTATCATAACTCCCGAAGACGATAAGCTTCTTTTTTCCCTTTTGTTCAGTTGTATAATTTGCAGAGCCGGATATCTGGGCATCGGTATTGTATTGCCATTTTGCCCTGCCTGTTGCCATATCGACTGCATAGAATACTCCGCCAAGAGTTCCAAAATAAAGGGTATCAAATGCCAGCAGCGGGGGAGCCTCGATGGCATCCTCCGTTGTGAACACCCATATTTTTTTACCGGTTAAAAGATCCAGGGCATATAGACCCCCGTCATCAGAACCAGTGAAAACCATGTTTCCTGAAATAACCGGTGTTGAACGCACAGCATCCCCTGTTTTATATGTCCAGAGAAGTTGGGGATTATCCGGGAGTGTTGAATCCACAGCACCAGTCAATTGCTGATTTCCCCTGAATACCGGCCAGGGAAATGTATTATTATCAGCATAAATCAACCCCCCTGCCAGAATGAAACAACAGATCAATAGGTTTATTTTCATTTTCATACGTTCTTTCATATAAATAATATCCTCATATTTATATTTTAATGCAAGTACCCCGGTATACGTCAATTTGTGGTGAATGTATAAACACTGAATTTTAAAAATTTAACATCTATAATGACATGGATTTTTTTGGAAAAAAATAAAAATTTTTTTAAAAGTGAAGGCGTCACGTAACTTTACCCCATTAATAGTATGAGGGGAGAAAGTAATAAGGATGTTTCTCCTCATACAAATTTTTTTAAAGGAGTGACGTATGCATAAAGAAGAACCGGAAATAATCACTTTTCATTTTAAGATGGATATGCTGATGATGGATGAACTGGCAGAACTCGAAATATTTCAGAAAACACAAAACCTCTCCGGGACTATCAACCGGATTTTACTCCAATTATTTACTATAATTGAAAAAGAGGATGTGGAAGAAAAACAACGTTTCAGCAAGTACAGGCTGGTAAATGAGGATAGAACCATACCTCGAATAAATGTGATAATTAAAATACCGGATTTCCTGTACAGACGGTTGAAAAGCCTGCATGATGTTCTTAACTACTACAGCATGGCCCAGTTGATGCGCGATTTACTCCAGTGGTTTTTGGATTTAGTGGATGAGTTTGGTAAAGGTTATAAAGAAAAATTGATGGAATTGGTAAATAAGTGGTGCGAATTCAGTAGAAACAGTTGTTTTTTAATAAAGTATATTGATCAATTGCTCAAGTTCGAAGGTGAAATTATGGAGATTATAAAGATGTTTTATATTTATTCTCTTCATTTTTCTCCTTACAGGGTATTCCGATTGTAAATCAGATAAAGTACCTCTCAACATCCCACATTAACCTATATTAAACCATGCTCAAAAATTTACTGGCAATACTCGGGGCAGTACATTTTTACAGGTTTTTACACCTCTTCCTTAAATGCAAGTGCCCCGGTAGGGCAGAGCTGAACGCATGATTTAAGAGTTTTTTCTTCAATAAGCTGTAATGGTATATCAAAAGGAATTGTTATATCGACATCAAAGCCCCTCCCGGTAAAACAGAATCCGTGCATGGTTTCCTTCGTCAACCGCACGCACCTGCCGCATTTGATGCATTTTGCCGGTTCAAAAATGATGGATGGATGATCTGCTATTCTGCGGATTTGCTTCCTGGTGAACTGTTCATATCTGAGCTGGTCTGCATTATATTCTTGTGAGTATTTTCTTAGCAGGCATCCCTCAATCTTATAACAGTCGCAGTGAAGGCAGCGTGCTGCTCCTCTTTCTGCTTCTTCTTTTATAAATCCTCTATCCTCACCGTTCAGTGGTGTTACCCTGTTGTCCGGTGAAGCGCTGTTAAGTAATTCTGTCAATTCCTGTTGAGTATAGTGCTTTACCGTGGAAATAAATAGCTTATTCTTTTTTCTCACAGGCTCCCTGGAATCTATGTTAAAAAGGGTATCCCCTTTTAAAAAGCGGTCTGCCATCGATGCAGCCAGGCAGCCATGGGTCATTGCCCGGATGGCCATGTTCATCGGACGGGTACAAGCACCACAGGCAAATATACCCGGGGTACCAGTCATAAGGGTTTCCCTGTTGATAAGGATGCTGTTATTTCCACATAATGTTGCAGGAAGAAATGATTCATTATCTGCCAGTTTTCCCACTGCCAGGATTATGGTATCATAATCAGTCTGCAATTCATCCAGGGAAATATCCGATCCCTTGCTAATTCCTGTTTTAATAGTAATACCGATTTTTCCCAGTATTGATAATTCCCTTTCCAGTACTTCACGCGGGAGGCGTCCGGCAGGAATACTTTTACGGATATGTCCTCCCAATCCAGCTTCCTTTTCAAAGAGTGTACATGAATGCCCCATGAGGCGGAGAGAGTATGCCGCTGCAAGACCTGCCGGACCCGCGCCGATAACAGCTGCCTTTTTACCGGTGTCAGGGGGAATGTTATATGCGTCTTTGGTCTGTCTGCCGGCTGCTATGTCGCCTGCGTATCTTTCAAGCAGCTTCAGGGACACGGGGGCATCGATCCCTGCACGGGTGCAGGCCATCTCGCACGGGGCAGGACAGATGCGTCCGGTAATCGAAGGAAAGGGAATTACCTGTTGAATTATCGAAAAGGCAGCATCAAGTGATCCTGTTTTAATGTGCCGTATCATCTGCGGCAGGCCGGGGTGGGCAGGGCATGTTCTTGTACAGGGGGCTTCACACTCGCCAACATGTTCGCTTAAAAGCATGTTAAGGGCATCCTGCCGTGCTTTGAACACTGCATCTGATGCCGTTTCAATGATCATCCCCTCTTCTACCCGGGCAGAACAGGAAGGCAAAAGCTTCCCCGATGTCTTTTCCTGGACAACACAGACCATACATGAAGTGAAAGGCGTATGCCCATCCAGGTGGCAGAGTACGGGGATATGGATTCCCGCTTTTCCTGCCGCTTCCAGGATCGTGCTTCCTTTTTTTACTGTTATTTTATGGTTGTCTATTGTACATGTCACTTCCATATTAACCTGATTTATTTTCGTTACCTCCCGTGGTGGTTCTGTCTGTCTAACCCGTACCGGGCACAGGTAATCCTTTCCATTATGTTATACTAATTGCCTGCTGTGGGCAATGTTGCCTGCATGCATCACACCGGATGCAAAGGGAACTGTCTATTATGTGTTTTTCATAAGGGACAGAGGTAATAGCGGAAACCGGACATCCCTGGGCACAAATGGTACACCCGATACATGTGTCCGTGATACGGTAGGTGATAAGTGCCTTGCATTTCTTTGCAGGGCATATACCCTGGATATGCGCCTTATATTCCTCCCGGAAATAAGTAAGGGCGGAAATGACCGGATTCGGTGCGGTTTTCCCCAGGCCGCAGAGGCTCCTCTGTTTCACTAAAAGGCTTAAGTGTTCAAGCTCCTCTATATCGCCCTTTTTTCCCTTTCCCCGGGTAAGACGGGTGAGAATATGCAACATCCTCTGTGTCCCGATTCTGCAATAGGTGCATTTGCCGCACGATTCATTCTGGGTAAAGGCCATAAAATACCGGGCGATTTCCACCATGCAATCCGTGGTATCGAGAACAACCATCCCCCCGGAACCCATCATTCCGCCTTTTTCCTCGAGTACATCAAAGTCAACCGGTATATCAAAAAGGTGTTCGGGGATACATCCCCCCGAGGGGCCTCCGATAAGGATCGCTTTAAGGCGTTTTTCCCCTTCTTTTCCGGTTCCGCCCTGTATTCCCCCGCCGATTTCTTCGACAATCTCCCTTAACGTGATCCCCATGGGCACTTCGATAAGGCCGCCCCGCTCGATCTTTCCGGCCAGTGCAAAGGTCTTTGTCCCGCCGCTTCCTGCTGTGCCAAGACGTGAAAAAGCCCCGGGACCCTGCCTGATAATCCACGGGATACAGGCCAGTGTTTCCACGTTCTGGATAAGTGTCGGTTGCCCGTATAATCCTTTTTCCGAGGGGTAGGGTGGTCTGAAATGGGGCATACCCCGGTTACCCTGGATCGATTCTATGAGCGCTGTTTCCTCGCCGCAGACAAAAGCGCCGGCTCCTTCCACCACCTTGAGAGAGAATGAAAAATTGGACTTTAACACATGTTCGCCGGTTATTCCGTGTTCTGCGCATAGGGAAATCGCCTGGTTGATGCGGTCGATTGCGAGGGGGTATTCGGATCGTATGTACAAAATCCCTTCATGTATTCCAAGGGTAAACCCTGCAATGAGCATTCCTTCAATGATCCTGAAAGGGAATGATTCCAGGAGCATCCTGTCCATAAAAGCACCGGGATCACCTTCATCTCCATTACAGATGATATACCTGGGAGATTGTTCTTCATACAGGACATTTTGCCACTTTTTATAAACAGGGAAACCCCCACCACCCCTGCCCCGCAATCCACTCTGTTTCAGAATGGATATGATTTGTTCCGGGTCTTTCAATTCCTCCATGCATTTTTTTAAGGCGGAAAAACCGCCGTGCCGGGTATAGGCATCAATATCCACCACCCCGAGTTCACCGCAATACTCGGTTGCAATATGCACCTGTTTCCCCAGGTAGAGTGACCCGGTGCCCCGGGAAAAATCCAGGGCATAACGTGTTACAGGGTATGTTTCTTCATCCGTATAGATTTTTTCAAACAGGGAGTATATCCCGGATGTGATCTGTCTTATCAATTTTCCCCGTGGGAAATGATGATCCAGGATATATTTGACCTGGGCAGTTTCCACCCGGCCATACCGGTATACCCGGCTGTCTGTCCGGTTATCAGCCCGGCTGGCTGGAAGGACTACCTCGACCAGGGGAGCTTCGAAGGAAAGCCCTGTACATCCCACTTCAAGCAGGGCGACATTCAGCTTGTTCCGTTTTATCTCATCTCTGAAACAGGCATAAAGGGTCCTGGCGCCTGCCGCGGCACAACTTGAACAGGTACACAAGCGGATTTCACCGCGATATTCCTTTCCGTTATGAGTGTCCAGGGGTTGTGTGGTTTTTCCCTGCCCGGTCAAAGAAGACAGGAAATCCGAAATAACAGACGGAATCTTTTTGGCTGTCAGATGCCCGTATATGGTATTATCGATCTGTACCGCCGGTGCAAGCATACAGCATCCGAGGCATGCTGCCTGTTCAACGGTAAATATTTTTTTTTCATCCGTGTCCTGTCCTTCCGGGATATGGAGGTGTGAAAGAAAAGCGGTTAACACTTGTTCTGCCCCTTTTACATGGCAGGCTGTTCCAATACATACCCGTATCCTGTGCCTGCCTGCGGGTCTGCGTCTGAATTGTGTGTAAAATGTGGCAACTCCCATAATCTGCTGCGGGGTGACGGATGCTATGGTGCAGAGGTACTCCAGTACCTGTCCCGGGAGGTAGTGGTAATGATCCTGGATAGCTTTCAGGAGTGACAGCACGGATCCCGGTTCATTACCGAATCGTTTTACAATGGCATCGAGAAATGCGATGTCATCTTCCCGGATTAAGATGTTTTCATCAATCTTACTCATTCTCCCCCCCCGATGCAGAAGAGATGGTGTTTTCCCCGTATATAAATGCGTCCCCTGCTGAATGCCGGGGTTGTTACCGTATCTTCATAAAGTTCCGGGCTGTTTACGGAAACATATTCACCGGATAGTTGAAAAATATTCATCCTGCCTTTCATATCAAGAAGATATACATTCCTGTTCGCATATACCGGGGATGAATAGAATCCCTCGTCAAATTCCTGCACCCACAATACATCGCCGGTACGGCAGTCAAAGGTTGTCACCACCCCATAATTTGCTGCAATAAGAATGTACGGGTCAAAAGCGAGTGGGCTTGCAACATTCGGGAGGTCGTCGTAATACTCCCATTCGATTTCCGCGGTTTCCGGGTTGATGGCAACAAGACTGGCAAACTGTGTTGTTGCATAGACATACCCGCATCCCCATGCCGGGGAAGGTGCGACTTCACCCATCATGCAATCAATTTTCCAGAGTTCCTTGCCGGTGGAAAGATCATATGATGCAACAACAGGATTTGCATTCAGTACCACCTCTGAACGGTTATTGTCTTTTACTATAAGAGGTGATGCCCAGGAAGTGAGTACATCACGTTTTGTTTTCCAGAGGATGTTCCCGTTTGCCGTATCAACCGCCATGAGTTCGGCCTTGTCTGCACGGTCATATTGGACATACAGCATGTTACGGAATGTTATAAGGGAAGATGAGTGGCCGTACATGTTATCCGGTACACCAAGATCCAGCTTCCATAGAAGTGTACCGTCGAAATCAAGGCATACGAGTATTCCCGTCGCAAAAACGGCGAACACCGATGTCCCGTCTGTCGTAATGCCCGGTGCGGCATACCCCGTGTCGGGCGATACCTCGGGGAAGTCCGGACTTCCGGATGAAATATCATCGACCCGCACCTGCCAGAGAATGGTCCCGGAACCTGCATCCAGGCAGTAGACCTCCCTTGCACTTTCATCTGCACCGGAAAGAAAAACCCGGTTTTCCCAGACAACAGGGGAATTGAAGCCTTCCCTGGGAATTTCAGTTTTCCAGAGTATATTTTTTCCTGTTTTCCCGTCCCATTCCACCGGATACTCCCCGGCACCTGCAATACCGTTTCCGTAAGCTCCCCGGAAAGAAGGCCAGTTTGAAAACAGCTCTTCTTCCGAAGGGTATTCCCGGGCAGAAATATCTGCCGCTCCGGTCTCTTCCCCCGGGGTTAAAAGAATTTTATCCGAAGAATAGAGAAGGATAAGGGTGATGATGAAAAGACATCCGGCGAAAACGGATATCCCGACCCGTGACAGGAACCGTGATATCCGTATCTTTTCAGGTGCAGGGTCTTCTGCCGGGCGGGGTGCTTTCTTTTTAAGCAGCCGGCTTACAGAGATGCTTGCAAAGAAAAGGCAGAATCCTGCGACAAACAGATACCCCCCGGTCTGGATATGCCATCTCTGGGTAAAAAACGCTTTCCGGATAAGGAGATCAAGCTCCCGGATTTCCTTTTTCAATTCCTCATCCCCCGGATTTTCCCTGTATAACCGGACAAGCTCCTCCAGTTTCAGACTGTTCAGTGGGTTTGCAGAACGGAGTTGTAGATAGTTCAGGAGGATGATAATACAGACAAGGATCGAGAATATCCCGCATACAATAGCGGTATTTTTAAGGAGTGTATATATCTGTTCTTTTCCCTGGCCGGGTTTATCCATGTTCTTTTCCCTTCTTTCTTCGTACCTGCTCTTTGGGACAGACCTCGAAACACCTGCCGCAACTGACACATGCTTCCCTGTCCGGTTCATATCCTGTCCGTTTCCTTAAAACAGACGTCTTTACGATTGCGAGTATAATGATAAGTCCTGTATAAAGACCAAAAAGTCCTGCTCCCAGGTGAAATTGTGAAAGTATATGGTCTGTCTGGTTCAGTAACGTATCAAGGGATATTCCCGTGGCACGGAATGCATCACTCGCATCAGTCGTTGTCCGGGTAATGTTCCGGTCCTCTTTAAGAACCTGTGCAGTTAACTGTACCTGCGGATGCAACTGGGCAAATACATGGGATATAGTCGAAAAAAACAATCCCGTCCCGGCCATGACAAAAGGCAGGATAAGAAACAGAATGACCAGGCGTTTTACCCCCACCTCTCTTTTTTCCACTTCCAGGGCCGGAGACGGGGCCCTTATCGCGCCGACAGGGCAGGTGTTTTCACAGAGTTTACACTGGATACATTCGTCCGGGGTGATGGTGACATGCCACCGGGAAAGGGCGGATGCCCATTTCAATAAAACCCCGTAAGGGCAGATGAACCTGCAGTAAGGCCGGGCAATAAAAACCCCTATCAAAAGAATGATTCCTCCTGTAATAAACATCTCGAATGTTGCCCCGAACCTGAATAAGCCGACAAACGGATCGAACCTGCAGATGATAAATCCCGATCCTGTTGCAGCAAAGAGGACAGAAAGCCCGAGGTAGAGGGCTGGAAATATTCCGAGGGTGTTTTCCACCCACCGGGGGAGTGTTAAAGGTTTTATTGCCACCAGGTCCTGAAGTGCACCGAAGGGGCATACCCCTGCACAGTACACCCTCCCGAAAAAAAGAGAAAAAAGAATGGGCAGGGCAAAAAACAGGGCAACAAAGACCGGGATCACATAGGTGTTGCTGAAAAGAGCAAGTGCGATATTCTGGATCGATCCGATCGAACAGATACAGCCCTTTTTCCAGAATCCGAAATAGATGAGGGAGAAAAGAGAACAGATAAAGATACCTGTCCTTGTACGCATTTTAAGAGCAAAATAACTTGTAAGAATAAGCAGAATGATAAGGACAGCAGTGTCAATATAAGAAAAGAGATTGTCCTGCGGGGATGGTGCAGTGGTTGAGGGGAGTTCATATTCGGATTGAAATTCAGGCCGCGGGAAACGGTCTTCTGCTGCAACAGATGAGAGTGCGGAAAAAAGGATAATGAGCATTGCTGAAAAAACAAGGATACGGGTCATTCTCTTCATTATTACTCCCCTATATCTTTGCACCTTTCATAATATATGGATTCCTGGAGGATATACGGGAAATTGCATTTGCAGGACATTCCCGTGCAATGGAGCATTCATTACAGTTTACACAGCGGTCGTGCCGTATCTGTAAAAAGAGGGATCCGTTCCCGAATGCCGAACAGCCTTTCACGCATTTGCCGCAACCGATACAGAGTGATTCATCAATGACATATTCATAGTACGGCTCTTCCACATAGCGGCGGGTCATTGCCCCGGCAGGGCAGAGCCGGTTTTCCGCACCAGTGGAAAGTTCCTTTGGATCGGTTCTTAAGTACCCGCTGCAAAGATCACAATAGCCGCAGATGGAATAAACATGGACACATTTTACCGCAGAAGGTGAAAGAACACAGTTCTCTGCACACCGGCCGCACTGGATGCAGATATCCGGATCTATCTGCCAGACGGTTTCCGTAGCAGATGTCTTAAACAGGGAAAAACCGGTGGTTCCGGCAATGGCAAGTCCGAAGAGTGCCTGCAACCCTTTTTTAAAGAATTCCCGCCGGTTCATTTTATTCTTTTCCATGTTTTACTCCTATGTACCTTATAAATTACTATCGTGCTTCAACGAATGTTGAGTAGTCTTCAAACACCCGGATTATGTTATTTTCAGGATCAAGGACATACACCCTGCCATTGGCATTCGCTGCAAGATCGAGCTGTTTTGTCCCGGTCCTGAACAGGGACGGGGGTGCCACAATACACCGGAAATCCCCGGAATCATGGTACTGTTTTACCCGGGGTATGCCTTTTTCTGCGGTGATAATTGCCATACTCCCTTTATTATCTTCGCTATATGTGGGAAGCAGGGTGATGTGTACGGGATTACAGCAGCCGGAGAACGTATCGATACCTCCTCCCGGGCTGCCCCACTGGCTTAAGAAATCACCTTTTGCCGACCAGTGTTCAACCCGGAACCTGCCCGGGTTGGTTACCCAGAAGGTATTATCCGGGCATGCGGCAATGTCAAAATAGGGAGAAAAGATCATGAAATGGGGTATCCCGTTTTTCTCCTCCCCTGTAATGAGTTTTTTAAGAGTGCCTTCCGTATCATAGCAGTATACTAGATGGTTGCCCGCATCCGCGACAAAAACATAATCGTTGTTTGCAGCAATGGAAGTGATAAGCGCATGTTCACCCAGGGGTGCCCATGTATATCTTTGCTTTGTAAGCAGGTTTATCTTTTCCACGTAATCAGCATACCCCAGGTAGGTATTCTGGCTAAAGACAGCAAGGGCTAAAGCATCCTTATCCAGCTTCAGTTGATCTTCAAGGTTTCCGTCTTTATCCATGATTATCAGTTTCCGGTCTCCTGTTATATACATCGTCGCATCTTCTCCCACTGCAATCCCATGGGGGGATAAGAGGGGTACAGGTATTGTACAGACTTCTTTGAAACAGATGATGGACGGGTTTGTTTCAGAAAGCTCACCGGTAACAGACTCAAGAACATTCTGCTCTCTCTTTTCTTCAAAACAGGAAAATAAGAAAAAAACTGAAATAAAGAAAAAAGCGGGTAATGTTATCATTTTACGGTAATTCTTCCTGTTTGGTTTCCGGCACATTTTCATTTACCTTTTTCTGCTGATAGATTGATGCAGACAAGCTGGCGTGTATCTCTTGCCAGGAGTCTCCCCCCTGCAAGGGCAAGGGGTCCCCACGCATCCCTGCCATGAAGAATCCTTGCACGGTCCAGTTCTTCATATCTTTCCAGGGTTGCTTGTGCTATAACAAGCACTCCATCATCGTTGAGTATGAAAAATTTTCCATCTGCAAGTAAATAAGGGCCAAGACCGAACTGGCGGCCGCTCCCGCTCGACCAGATCATTTGCCCATCCGGATGATAGCAGACAAACTGTGTTCGTAACGGGCCCGCATCCTTGGGAAGGATGCCAAAGAGGTGTCCGTTATAAAGAACAGGTGTCTGTTGTTCACAGCAAAGCCCTTCGCGGGGTTTTGTTTTATAGAGTACCTCCGTCTTGAATTGTCCCTCTGTTTTTTGTACCCGGATCATCATGCCTCCCGCTCCATATCCTGCGGTAAGGAATATCCGGCCGTCGGGGAGTATTACCGGGGAAGGGACGATCACGGCATTATCCCAGGCATTTGTAGTCCAGAGAATTTTTCCCTGTTCGCTTCCCCGTGCAGCGATCCCTGATATCCCGCCGAGTGCGGCATAGACATACATATCTACCCCGTCTATCGTTGCAGAAATGATCGATGAGTGGGACATTTTATAAGCATTGCTGTTCGGGGTTTCCCAGACAATCTTCCCGGATGCGCAATCCACCCCGATAAGCAGGGATTTTCCTGCCGGGGCGATCACTGCAATATCATTATCAATTAAAGGGCACTGGGCAGTATACCACTGCGGAATTGTGGCATCATACTCTTTTTCAAGATCGATTCCCCATAGAAATTCACCGGTATGGGCATCGACACACATAACATGGCACTTTGGCCCGATCGACACAGCGTACCTTTCCGTTACCGCCGGGACCGTCCTCGACATCCCGTGGTTCCGTTTCACGGTAACTGGATACCACCGTCGCCATATTTCCTTTCCGTCATCGAGAGAGAAACACCGTAGTGCATCTCCTTTCTTTTCCTCGTCATAATCAAGGATATAGATACAGCCATTTGACACGGCAGGGGCCGCATGGCCCTCGCCAAGGTCTATCCGGTAGAGAATTTCCGGTCCTCCTGCCGGGAACCTGTCTATAAGGGGTACCGTATCCCTGCTTGTATTATCATAACCGGGACCCCGGAACCGGGGCCATTGCCCGGACAGGGTCGATGGAATTCCCTGGTAGTTCTCGAAATAAAACCCTATCGGTGTCGTTTTTTCCTGCACCTGTACTCTTTCCGGTCTTCCATCCAGACCAGGGACAAATAAAAAAAAATCCTTTTGCAGGCCGGACCCGAGCCACCAGAAGATGAGAAGGGTTCCCGCAAGGGCTGTCAGGAATACGCCTGAAATGGAAATTATCCGGTTATCCATACTATCGTTGTGTTCACCTCATAATGAGTGTCTGTTAAGCACGTTCGTAAAAATGATATACGTAATATATTCTTTGAAGCATAAAAATGCAAGGGATATGGTCCCGTGGGTATGATTTTTAGATTGGTTTTTTCCGCTGTAAAAATATTGATCTTTACAATAGTGCCTTCTGCCATCCCTTGCCCGCACACCCATGGGCTTGCTTTATAACTCATTTTCCTTAAGAGTTCACATTACCGTTAAGGAGATATACAGGCTTATCAGGTTCCGCTTAAATCATCATTGTGCGAGGTTGGGCACAGTTTTTAGATAATCCTGAATTTAAAATTATTTACATTTCTATCATAACAGGCTAATAAATAATTTTCATCATTTGTTTTCCAATAATCATTTATATTTTTATTCATATATTCAAATAATTTCTCTGGCTTTGTTGATTGAAATATCATTATTTTATATTTTGCTTTTGTCTGAAGTAGTTTATGAAAATCATCAATTATCTTATCAGAATTACCCCATTCACATTCAAGAGCTAATACTATATCTTTTAAATATCCATAGTTATACTCATTTTTATCATTATTAAATATTATCCAACATAAATCGTATAACCATTCACCAGAATGCGGTGTTATTGAATCGCTTTTTGTTGTGCAAACATGATAGTCTTTATTTTTTCCTAATTCATAAAATTGCTTTTTTATTTCGAGTGTCCAATTTAAATCATATTCAATATTATTATCTTCAACTAATTTTTTTGGAAGATTTTCCAGTATATTTTTGAATTCATTTATCATATTTACTCCTTGCCCAAGTCGGGTAGGTCAGAGGGCTTCACAACTCTTTTTCCCCTAAGAACCGTACGTGATAGTTTCCCATCATACAGCTCAAGCAGTTTTATACTGTCCCACACGTAAGGGAACAGCAGCACACCTTATTAGAATTATAATTGGGATTCAACTATTATTGAACACTTATCAAATTATGTATATCTTGTTTTCTGTTCAACACGTTGAACTCGAATTGTAGCGTAACAAAGATGATCCGGTAGTGTCAACAAGAAATTATTTATAAGGAACCCAGGAAAATTCTTTTTGTTTTTACTGGTTTTTAATGCTTAAACTTTGGAAAAATGAAATAAAAAATTGTAGATACATCCCTCCGTGTCCCATACCCTGGGCTGCCACAGCCCAGGGTACTCTGTAGTTAAATCCTTCAGGATTCTGTCCAATCATTGGAGTCAACCTCCTACCCGGGCAAGGGGCGCAGTTCCGTATCAGGATTTTCTATTCCTTTTATTACCTTTATAGTAATATTGACAGAGTAAAAACTATTTATTATATTATGGAAAACTTTATAATTAAGGAAGTGATAATGAATCATGACGTTGAAAGGAAAATACAACAGCTAAAAAAAGAAAAAAATACCGTTATCCTTGCACATTATTATCAACTTCCGGAAATACAGGATATCGGGGATTTTATTGGAGATTCCCTTGACCTCTGCCGGAAAGCGGCAAATACAGACGCAGAGGTTATCGTTTTTTGCGGGGTCTGGTTTATGGCAGAGTCTGCTGCACTTATCAATCCGGACAAAACGGTGATTCTTCCCGATCCCCAGGCCGGGTGCCCCATGGCGGATATGGCAAGGCCGGAAGAGCTTTTAAAATTAAAAGAGCAGCACCCCGGAGCCGTTGTTGTCTGTTATATAAACAGTAATGCGGAAGTAAAAGCATTGAGTGATATTTGCTGCACCTCTTCGAATGCACAGGCTGTGGTGGAATCAATACCCGGAGACAGGGAAATCATTTTTGTCCCGGATAGGCATCTCGGGGAGTATATTGCAGAAATTACCGGAAGGCCTTTGATTTTATGGCCGGGTTATTGTATAGTACATCAAAGGATACTGCCGGAGTATGTTGCGGAAGAGAAAAAGATCCATCCTGCTGCACTGGTCCTTGTTCACCCGGAATGCCCGAAAGAGGTCGTCGATATGGCGGATTTTGTCGGGAGTACGGGTAAAATAATCAAATTTTGCAGGGAATCGGGCGCAAAGGAATTTATTATTGGCACGGAGCAGGGTATTCTTCACCAGTTGAAAAAGCAGAATCCGGAAAAGAGTTTTATCCCTGCAAGCGATTTCGCCGTGTGCCGTAATATGAAGAAAATCACGCTGGAAAAGGTTCTATCCAGCCTGGAAACCTTGAGTCCGGTTATCAGGGTGGATGAAGCGATCCGTGATGACGCACTTGCACCGATTATGAGGATGCTGGAAATAAGATAAAAAAAGGAGAAATGCATGGAAAATAAGCGTATTTACCTGGATCATAATGCAACAACTCCTCTTCACCCCGAAGTAGAGAAGGAACTCCAGGATTGTTTCAAAATATTCGGAAACCCGTCCAGTATGCATACTTTTGGCAGACAGGCACGTGAAAAAATAGAAAAGGTAAGACACGAGACTGCATCCCTGGTAAATGCAGAGGCGGATGAGATTATTTTTATGGGTAGCGGTTCGGAAGCAAATAATACTGTTTTAAATCTATTACACTGCCGCGGAAATCTGTGCAGGGGGATTGCATTCTCCCGTTCCAGTCTTATCACCACATCAATCGAACATCCGTGTATCATGAATGCTTCCCGGTGCCTTACCCAGCACAGTATCAAAACCATTTTTTTAAAGGTGGATGAATATGGAAAAGTGGACCTGGAAGAACTCGAATCGGTTATTTCGGATAAGACAGGGATCGTCTCTGTCATGCTTGCAAATAATGAAATCGGTACGATCCAGGATATAAAGACAATCACCCGTATTGCCCATGAACATGGCGCTTTAATGCATACTGATGCGGTCCAGGCTGTAGGGAAAATTCCTGTAGATGTAAGGGATCTTGATATTGATTTTCTTACTTTTTCAGCTCATAAGTTTTACGGCCCAAAGGGAATCGGGGTGCTTTATGTAAAAAAAGGGACACCCTATTGCCCTTTTATTCATGGCGGTCACCAGGAAACAGGAAGAAGGGCAGGCACTGAAAACACCCTGGGCATTATCGGACTGGGGAAAGCAGTGGAAATGGCAAAACAGGAGATGGATGATATAGAAAAGCGGGTCTTTTTTTTAAAAGAAAAATTCAAAGCAGGCATCCTGGAAAGGATCCCTGATGTTAGGCTTAACGGACATCCTTCTGATTCCCTGCCCCAGACATTGAATGTATCTTTTTTCGGTGCAGAAGGGGAGTCTATCCTCCTTTACCTGGATATGGAAGGAATCGCAGTCTCCACGGGATCGGCATGCGCTTCGGGTTCTCTTGATCCGTCCCATGTACTGCTCGCGACAGGACTGGGTGCGGAACTTGCCCATGGATCGATCCGGTTCAGTTTCGGCAGGGGGAATACCGAGGCGGATGTCGATTATGTGCTTGATAAATTACCCCGTGTTATTGAACGGATACGGGGGATGTCTACTGTTTATAAAGGAGGCAGGAAATGAGTAGTTCAAACTGGCTTTATACGGATATTGTAAAAGAGCATTTCATCAATCCCAGAAATGTGCTGGAAAATGAGGAAACCTATAAGGAAGACGGGAAAGGGATTGTCGGAAATATCAAATGCGGCGACCAGATGATGATTGTCATTAAAGTAAAGGACGATATCATTGTTGATTGCAAATGGAAGACCTACGGCTGTGCCAGTGCGATTGCGAGTACCTCGATGCTCAGTGAAGTGGTAAAAGGCATGACCCTCGAGCAGGCCTATCATATCTCTCCAAAGGATATTACCGAGCGGCTTGGGGGGCTTCCCGAGCACAAGATACATTGCTCTGTTCTTGGCGATAAAGCCTTAAGGGCTGCAATCAATAATTACTATAAACGCACCGGCCAGGAGCACCGGATCGGAAAAGAAGAAGTCCGTATTATCTGCCAGTGCATGAATGTAACGGATAAAGATATTGATGAAGCGGTAAAAAACGGTGCACGCACCTTTGATGAACTCCAATTCCGGACAAAAATCAGCACTGTTTGCGGGCAATGCAGGGGAGATGCCGAAGAATATCTCCATCAATCTATCCATCTTTATGGGGATGGGTGAAAATAATCCTTTCTCACCCCTTGATTAATCAAATCAGTTTTTGTATTCTCTATAAATATTAAAATTTTATTAGTGAAAGGTTTCGAAAACATGAAAAGGACAATTTGTACAATGTGTATTATGAGTCTGATTCTCTTCATGACAATTCCGACTATGGCATTTGGCTATATTGATCCCGGAACCGGTAGCTACCTGCTCCAGATATTAATCGCATCACTCCTGGGGAGTTTACTGGCCCTTAAAATTTTCTGGCAGAAAGTAAAGACCTTTTTTGTCAATATTATCGGGAGAAAGCAGAAATAGCATCAGATGACAGGTGCACGGAAAGAATCATCCTCTTTCAGGGATCCGAGCGGTTTTCTTTTTTATCGCAATAATACACTTTACAGACAGGTGAATCTCTCATATAAAAATGAATATTCCATGCTTATGGAATCGGGGTTGTATACGGCCCTGGTTGAGAGTGGATATATGGTTTCCCACGAGGAGGTTGATATCCCCCCGGAAGATCCGGGTGTTGCCTGTAAAGTAATCAAACCCCGTCCGGTTTCTTTTATTTCTTATCCTTATGAATGGTGTTTCAGCCAGTTAAAAGACACGGCTCTCCTTACCCTTGAAATCCAGAAGACCGCTTTTGAACATGGAATGTGCCTTAAGGACGCGAGTTCCTACAATATCCAGTTTGAAAACGGGAACCCTGTTTTTATCGATACCCTTTCATTTGAAAAGTACAGGGAGGGAGAACCGTGGATTCCGTACAGGCAGTTCTGCCAGCATTTTTTGGCTCCCCTTGCTCTTATGAGTTATAAGGATATCCGGTTTAACCAGTTTTTAAAAAGTTTTATCGACGGGATTCCCCTGGATTTTGCAAGCACTGTACTCCCCTTTGGTACGAAATTGAAGTTTTCGCTCCTTACCCATATCCATCTCCATGCAAAAAGCCAGAAAACCTATGAAAACAGGACAGTGGATATTGCTCCCCCCAATATATCCCCCCTGGCTTTCTGCGGTATCATAGAAAGCCTTTCTTCTGCAGTACAGAAACTTAAGTGGAAACCTGTCGGCACGGAATGGGGTGCATATTATGAAGATACGAACTATACGGAAAAGGCATTTGAAGAGAAAAAACGTATTATCGATGAGTACATTATAAAAACAGGTCCCCGGACAGTATGGGACATTGGGGCAAATACCGGTGTATTCAGCAGGTTATCAAGTAATAGACAGATTAACACCATAGCCTTTGATATTGATCCTGCGGCTGTTGAACTCAATTATAAGACATGCAGGCAAAACAAAGAGACCCATCTTCTTCCCCTGCTCCTGGATCTTACCAACCCGTCTCCCGGGATCGGCTGGGAAAATATGGAACGAAAGTCTTTTATCCAGCGTGGTCCTGCGGACATGGTGCTGGCACTCGCCCTGGTTCACCATCTTGCAATCTCCAACAATGTCCCGTTCCCAAACATCGCACAGGTGCTTAAAACCCTGTGCCGTTCGCTTATTATCGAATTCATCCCCAGGGAAGATTCCCAGGTAAAAAGGCTTTTCGCTACCAGGGATGACGTATTTCCCCGGTACACCATCGATTGTTTTGAAAAGGATTTTTCAGAATTTTTTACCATAGTGGATAAAAAGCCTATTGAACAAAGTGAGCGAACACTGTATCTTATGCAATCAAGATGAAATATCTTAAAAATTACCTGACAGCCCTTATTCTTCCTCTTTTGTTCGGGTTCTTCCCTCTTCTTTTCCTTTATGCACAGAATGCAGAAGAAATGATGATACAGAATCTTGTTATCCCGATTCTCCAGGTCATCGGATTTGCTGTTGTTGTCACTGCTGTGATTGGCTTTATTCTGAAAAGCTTTTTTAAGGCCGGGATCATCGCTGCCTTGCTTCTCTTTTCCTATTTCAGTTTTGGCCACATTGTAAGGATTCTTCCCGTTATTAAGCTTGTCCTGGGGAATCTTCACCTCGACTCCGGTCATTTTCTCCTGTTATTCTGGATCCTTGCCCTTATCCCGGTAATCATTCTTATTATCAGGTCAAAACGGGATTTAAAAAAAATAACCACCCTTCTTACCATAATCGGGGCATTTTTAGTACTCATACAGGTTGTTCAGGCAGGATTTATCCTGATATCAAGAAAAAATGTTGTTGTTGCAGAAGAATCCACCCCGGAAGTAAAGAAAACAAAAAGCCTCCCGGATATCTATTATATTGTTATGGATGCATATGGGGGGAGCGCAGTTCTTAAGGATATCTATGGGGTAGACAACTCTTCGTTGATAACCTTTTTAAAGGAAACAGGTTTTTATGTCCCGGATGAGAGTTATTCTCACTATTGCCAGACGATTTTTTCCCTGGGGGCAATCCTTAATATGAATTATATCAATACACTGGGGAAATTTGATCCTGAATCGAATGACAGGATGCCGGTATCCCTTAAACTCCGGCATAACCAGGTGGTGAAATCATTAAGATGTGCAGGATATTCAATCGTGGCATTTGCCTCCGGGTATGAACATACAGAATTCACCGATGCGGATCTCTATATTGAACCTTCCGGTACCATGAATGAATTCGAGAATGTTCTTTTAAGCACGACAATGTTTCCGCTGGTCCGGTCAGGAGAAGACTCCCTTTTTGCAAAACACAGAAAGAGGGTCCTGTATATAATGGATAAACTGCCTAAAATAACAGAAGTAAAATCCCCGAAATTCGTTTTTGCACATATTATCTCCCCCCATCCCCCTTTTATTTTTGATGAGACAGGCCATCCTGTCCAGCAAAGTAATTCCTTTCACCTGGCGGACGGTTCTCATTATATGAATTCCAAAGGAGGGGGAAAAAAGAACTATTTAAAGGGATATTCGGGACAGGTAACCTATATCACGGAACTTATCAAGATTATGATAAAAAAAATCATTGAAGGCTACCCGGGGAACAAGCCTGTTATTATACTCCAGGCAGATCATGGACCGGGTTCCAGGCTTAACTGGGAGTCATTGGAAAAAACCGATGTGAGGGAGCGGTTCTCGATTCTTCATGCATATTATTTCCCCGGGCAGGAGAATAAACCTTCCTATAATAATATAAGTCCAATCAATATGTTCAGGGTACTTTTTAATGCCTATCTGGGCACACGATTTGAATTACTCCCTAAAAAAAGCTATTTTACACGGTGGTCACATCCTTATGATTTCTATGATGTAACAGACCGGCTCTGGGGGAAAAAGTAATTCTATAAATATAAGGTTTAATAAATCCGGATAAGTCTTGCATTCCGGGTGTCAGCAGACGGCCTGGACAATATCTCTATCCTGGCTGTTATCCATTTTCCATCTTTTTTTCTTAATACTTTCTCCTGATGGTCATTCAAGCCCACCAATCGATAGACGATACCTCTTTTATCCTTTAATTCATACTTATCTTTTAATAACGGGTTTGCATGAACCTGGAATTTCCCCTTTATAAATTTATCTTTATTATGATCGTTATTATCATTATCATTGTTAGTATTCCCATCTTCCGGGAAAACAACAGTAATGCAACTGTTAAAAGTAAAAAGAAGAAGACAAATTAAAGCAATAACAAATATACATTTCTTTACCATAATATTGGCCTCCTGAAATGGGTTTTTCTCGTTTAAAGGCATTGTAAGAAAAATAAAAGAAAATATCAATAATACAAGACGATAATTTCTTTACTCCCTTTCATAATACCTGCTAATAAATGTACACCTTTATCCGGTAAAATCCTTGATTTTTATAAAAAATTATCAGGCGTTTTTTTTAATATTTTAATAATCGCCCTGTCAGACTCTGCAAAATCAAAATTATCAAACTCATCGATCGTTATCCATCGTATCTCGTCATGAACAGAAAGGGTAATGGTACCGGAGAGTATATCGGTAAAATAGGCCATAAGTTCATATTCTTTATCTTCATTTTTGAATTGGTGTGATCCTATAAATTTTTTTGCCTTTACCTTAATGGCAAACTCTTCTTTTATCTCCCGTTCAAGGCCCTGCTCCGGGGTTTCGCCCGGTTCGACTTTCCCGCCGGGAAACTCCCATTTCTTTCCCAGGCTTCCCCCGGCCTGGCGTTTTGCAACCAGGTATTTGCCGTTTTGTACAATAACCGCAGCGGTGACTTTCTGCATAATGGCGGGATTGTACCCTTATAGACTGTGAAATGTCAAGACGATAAAATTCCGGGGGTGTAACTACTCCCCCGATAGTAACCACTCATTTTCACTAATCGGCACTAATAAATCTACCTATTATAATATTAATCGTTTCCATTCAAGTTCTGTAGGACAACCATAATTTATCAAATA
>JAFGQK010000255.1 GCA_016935735.1 Spirochaetales bacterium
GAGGTATGGCAGCAGGTGGGTCAGGAAACTCGTAACGATAATAAGAAGATGGCAAAAAGATACCAGGAATAGCCGCTTCCTGTTAACATACATTCATCAATTGTTTGAATCCAACAATGAATTGGTATGGATAATCCAAAAATATGACCTCTATTGCTTGCATTTTTCCCCATATAGGGATTTTTGTATATAAAACACCCTTTCCCCTCATTACTCACACCCCAAAAATTCGCTTTAAATTCCATCGGCCTTAATCCATGTGCCTATGTATTCCTTACCCGATTATCGGCAATTCTTTGATTCTTATCGTACAATGTATAGGAGATAATCTCTTTTAAACGAAAGACAATTGTCCTGTGTATTTTTATCCATAAACCAGTTTACACAATGGCAAATCAGGTATATGCTTCACTTAATAAATACTATTTTCGTAAGGAGCAAGATGAATGAAATTCAAGCATTATTTTATTGTATATATTTTATTATTCATTATCCTTTCCGCATGTGCCCAGACAAATCTTCCGGATGGTCTTTATACCAAAATAACGACAGATAAGGGAGTTATCATCCTGTCACTGGAATATGAGAAAGTACCTGTTACCGTATCGAACTTTATCGGACTGGCCGAAGGGACTATCAGTTTCAAAAACCGGGATACGAAACACTTCTATGATGGTCTTGTTTTTCACCGGGTAATAAGTGATTTTATGATACAGGGGGGGTGTCCCCTTTCTAATGGACGGGGCGACCCGGGTTACAGTTTTCCGGATGAATTTCATCCATCATTAAAACATGACAGCCCCGGGGTTCTTTCAATGGCCAACAGCGGTCCGGATACAAACGGGAGCCAGTTTTTTATTACCCATGTAGCAACTCCCTGGCTTGATGGAAAACATAGTGTATTCGGGCATGTTATCGAAGGCCAGGATATAGTAAACAGTATCGAACAGGGGGACAAAATTACAAGTATCCGTATCTTAAGGGTCGGTGAATCGGCAAAAAAGTTCATTGTCAATGAAAGTACCTTTCGTAAGAAGGTGAATGAACTCAAAGTGGTACGGGAAAAACAAAGACAGGAGGAACAGGAAGCAGCAATGAAACAGAGAGAGGAAAATTATAAAGAAGCCATGAAAATAATCGAAGAGAAATGGCCTAATGCCGTAACCACAACGAGTGGACTGAAATATGTTGTCCTTAAACAGGGAAAAGGAGGGGAATCCCCCGGGATGGGAAATATGGTGACTGTCCATTACAAGGGGAGTCTGATGGACGGATCTGTTTTCGACAGTTCGTATGACCGCGGTCAGCCCAATCAATTCAAAGTGGGCCAGCTTATCCAGGGATGGAACGAAGCCCTTCTCCAGATGAAAAAGGGTGAAAAACGGATACTGATTGTCCCGCCCGAACTTGGCTATGGTGAAAGGGGTGCAGGAGGGGGAATTATTCCGCCGAATGCATTCTTGATTTTTGAAATGGAACTCATAGACTTTTCCAGTTAGGAAAAGGTTTTATACTTTTAAAGCAAATTCCACCAGGCCGGCGAGGAGTCCGGGTCTTGTATGGGGAGCGATAAGATAGAGGCCGTCTATGGTCCCTGCAATCTTTTCTATAAGCTTTTTTGCATAGTCGATTCCTGTCTGTACCTGGTATTCTTTATCGTGAATTTTCTTTGATAATGCAGTTCGAATATCTTCCGGGATTACAATACCGGGAACCTCATTATGGAGGTATTCAGCTGTCCTGTATGAAGTGACAGGGAAAATACCGATGAACACCTTTACCCCATATTCCTTTATACTGTCACAGAATTCTTTCACCTTATCCGGATCAAACAGTGGCTGTGTCATTACAAAACGGGCACCGGCATCGATCTTGCGTCTCAGCCGTTTGAGCTGGACCGTATAATCCTTCATATTCGGATTCACTGCCACCCCAAGGGAAAAATCCGTCTGCTTTCCCGTATCCTTACCCAGGAGATTTTTCCCGTTATTAAGTTGTACCCCTGCTTTGACCAGGCCGATGGAATCGACATCGAACACGTTAGCCGGACCTGTCTGGTCGTGAGACGGGTCCCCGGTAACCAGGAGCAGGCCTTCTATCCCCAGGATATGGGCACCGAGCATATATGCCTGTATCCCGATAAGGTTCCTGTCCCTGCCTGTCAGATGAAGGATGACATTAATATCGGTATTCTGTTTTACCAGGGCAGAAAAAGCGAGGTTGTTTATCTTTACCTTTGCAAGCGGATTATCTGCCATACTCACTGCATGTGCACCGGCTTCCCGGACAGCAGAAATCGCTTCGAGATTTGCTGAAATATCCAGTTTTGCAGGGGGATCGATTTCACAAATCACGGGGAGACGTACCTGGTAAATACTCTGGAGGAACACACCTTCCTTAAAGAGAGTGGTTTCCTTTTTGAGTTCCACCTCTTTCCTTGTTCTCTGTTTTCGTACAATCTTTTCTTTCTGGAGCCTGGCTGATGCAGCAGCTATGTCAGAAGGGGTGATACCGCAGCATCCGCCGATGATCCGGGCCCCGAGGCGTGCAAAGGCAAGGGCTTTTTCTGCGAAATATTCCTCTGATATCCCGTATATTATCCGTTCCCCCACACGTTCGGGCAGGCCTGCATTCGGCATGACAGAAAGAGGAACCTCTATTGTCCCGATCATTTCCAGGGCAGTCTCTATAATCTTGATCCCGTGCCCGCAATTCAGGCCGGCAATGTCCGCACCTTCGGATATCAGCTTTTGAATTGCTGTAAAGACATCCAGGCTGTCATAGGTGACAAAGGAAGGACCGATTAAAATGGAAGCAATTACCGGGATATCCGCCAGTTCTTTAACCGTTCTTAACGCAAAGCACAAATGCCGGATATTGGCAAAGGTCTCACAAATGATGATGTCCACGCCTTCTTCTATCAGGACTCCTGCCTGCTCGGTAATTATATCCCTGAAAAACCCCGTATCCTCTTCTATTATTTCCTCGGTTGGGGTAATGAATGGTCCGATGGACCCGGCCACATAACAGTCCGGATGAATTGCTTCTTTTGCACACCTGACCCCTTCTGCATTTATTTCCTTTACCTTATGTTCGAGTTGATACCTCTTTAACATCAGCCTGTTCGCGCCAAAGGTATTCGTCTCGATGAGTTTTGCCCCTGCCTGTATGAACTGTGTATGAATCTCGCGGATTAAACCGGGATTGGAAAGATTCAGCGACTCCACACACATGACAGGTTCTGAAACCAGACTCTGGATCATCGTTCCCATTCCCCCGTCTGCAATAAGTACCGAATCTTTCATATAATCTAAAATATTCTTTCCGGCCATCATTCTTCTCCTTTCCCGGTATCGTTATGAGGAATCGAATCCATGAGTACATCGTTTTTTAACAGTTTTCCCTGTTTCAGGACCACTGCTTCAAACATGGCTTTGCAGATGGGTCGTTCATCCGGCATTCTTATAATATCCTGGTGGAATACAATTCGTGTTCTGCTTTTTCTTTCAACAGATAAGCGTACAATAAATTTATTTCCGCTTGTAAGGGGATACCTGTATTCCAGTTCTGCCCTTGTAAGCACAGGGTCTATCCCCTGTTTATGCAGCAGGGCAAAATCCAGCCCGTTTTTTACAAAGTATTGGTGCCGGGCATGCTCAAAATAATGAAAATAACAGGCATTATTGACAATCCCCTGCAAGTCACATTCATAATCCCTCACCGTAAACTCGAGCGAATACGTATAATTAATCTTATCTATCATTATAAAATCCTGTAAAATTATTTATGATTATAAACTGCTTTTCTTTCTCATGCAATGCACAGCCGGAGGATGGATACAGGGTTTTTTTCTGTTCCCCCTCTGTAAAAAAAATCCGCGTACATCCGGATAATCTGTAGTTTTTCTCCCCTCTCCACTATCTTAAAAGCGTTTTCCTTCTTCATATGGATACTAATGGTATATAAAAAAAACTTCTGGTGATTTATAAATAAGGCCAGCCTGCAGAATCCCAGTATAATGGACGGATCTGCAGCCGGGCTGCACCATTTGACTGGGCATCGTATGCATGATTCACTAAAATAGCGGTATTCCCGGATAAATAAACGGCATTATGCCCCGGACCTATCCACCTGCTGTCCCCGTCATCAACAAGGGTGCCGCCGCCATTCATCATATTAACACCGTTCCTGTCGGTATACGTCCCGGTCAAGCTCTGGCTCCGGCCTACGCGGATATTGTACGTACTGTCCACTCCCCGGCAGCAATACCCATGGGATACAAAAAGATAATAATACCCATTGCGCCGGACAATAAACGGTGCTTCGATTGTATCATTATTTGCAATAGAAAAAAACTGATAATTCGATGGCGGTTTCATCGTATCCGGGTCGAGTTTTACCAGTTTAATACCACTCCAGAAAGAGCCAAAGCTCATCCAGGGTTCACCATTATCATCAAGTACAATATTGGGGTCAATACAATTGTAATTTGAATTATCGTATGACCGGATCACATCCCCCCGGTCCACCCAGCGGTAAGAGGAATCATCCGGGTTCAGGGTCGTATTGGTAGCGAGTCCGATAACAGAATGGCTCGATCCGAACGAAGATACCGAATAGTAGAGATAATATGTTCCCCTGAAATAAAAGATATCCGGGGCCCAGAGATTGCCGTCGTTATCCGGTACCATCTCTTTGTGCCAGGATGGATTGGTCGCAAAAATCCTTCCCCTGTCCTGCCAGTATAATCCATCGTTTGAGGATTTAAAACCGATTCCGGTCGCCGTATGAAAAATATACCAAATGCCCGCGTGTTTGATAATAACAGGATCATGCACATCAAGATTTCCGGACAGGTTCCACTGGATGCTGTATAAATCTTCGCCGCAGGATTCCAGTTGTGCGACAAGACCAACATAATACTGTGCTATACGCAATGCGTCAACAATATCGATTACACTGTCACAATTGACATCAGCGGCAGAGGTATCAAAATCCTGGGGATCCAGGCCTACGTAATACTGGGCTGTCAAGAGGGCATCGACAATATCAACAACCCCATTGTTATTCACATCTCCTGCTGTGCTGCTGCCCGTTGCCGCAGCAAAGAGTATATATGTCAGTATCATTGTCAGTATGAAAGTTTTTTTATTTATCATTTTTAATTATCTCCTTTTACAAAAGGTCCTTGATATCCTTGATAGAAAGACTATAAATTTTATCTTTTAAACAAGTCCCTTGCAGATTTATTTTATCCGTTATCCTTGCCGGTAAAAAAGATATCATATTCCCGGTAAAATAGATTTTATTGTATTCCAGTGTACCGGCAAGATGAAAAATAGCATTTACGTTCTTATCGACCGTATCTTTACATTCCTTATAGATCATCGTTTTTATCAAAAAAATCATTCTTAATTGCAGATCACCATTGTATAATCCATGGATAAAATCATTGTACTGTTTATCTATTGCTATTTTAAATAATGTGCTTAATGATTTCTTTTCGGTAAGATTTATCACCGGACTTCTGTATATTTTATCATTAAAATATTCCCTGTCCACCCATAATCTCCATGACAGATAATCATCGCCACCGGTCTCTAAGTATTTATCCACATAGTTGTTCCATATTTTTGTCATTGATTTCTTTGTTTTAAAAAAACCTATATATCCAATAAAAAAGCTGTATTCTTTATTGTCCTTTATTTCGTTCCATCCCTTTGCTGCAAAGCGTGTCTGTAATGGAGGCGGTTCGGGGTGTACATCTTTGCACTCCATATCAACCTCAATCTCTTTATCATTCTTATATTCAATAACAGGGATTTCACAGGAAGCAGAGATATTCCTGTGGATTATCTGCTCTATGGCATTCTTTTTGAATTGTAATAATACATAATCATACAGCTCTTCGAAGGTAATTGTGCTGTTACCATTTGAATTCGCTTGCTTCTTTTCGATTCCTTCAATAATATACCGTGTAAAATGTGAATATTTCATTTTTTTTGTTTTTTGCGGATTTTCCGGGTTATAAGAAGAAGTGAGTACTGCCACACCCCTTCCTGTCCAATCCAGTGTGGATTTAACACCATTATCATGTAAAAAGGTTTCCTGTATTGCAGAAAAGCTGTCTGCATTGCAGCAATCAAAAAGAAGAATCTTTATTCCTGCCCCGGAGTGTTCCACAAGGTTTTTAAGAATATCCACATCATAAGCAGTATGAACGAAATCCTTCTTTTCCGTATTTTTTGCATATAAAAAGTGTTTGTTCTGTTTGTTGATTTTGGTCTCGTAGCCCGAAAAATAAAAAAGAAGCAGGTCATCCGGTGAATTCCCGGTAAAAAAGGTTTTAATCTTCTTTTCCATGTCCCCGAGATTGAGATTTAGAAAAGAAGTAACAGAATATCCGGAAATGATCCTGGAATTTCCAAGGATTTTCTTTAGCTCCCGTACATTATTTCTCGGGAAAAATAATGTGCGGATTTTCTTATCTAAATAGTTATCATTTCCTATTAATAATGCTTTTCTATTTTTATATTTCATAAAAGTAATCTATATTCCATACAATTATCAGTAAATATTCCTATTATGTCAACACCCGGAAAACAAAAACATATTGACAATAAGACCTTCATAAATTTATAGTAAGCATGCGGACAGGGGGAAATGTATTAAGCTACACACAGATAAAAGAAAGAGAGTTCCATGAAAAAGGTGAAACCCTATACACACGAAAACCTCCTGGCCATTAATAACCTGAACCAGCGGGGCGGAAGAATGCTCAGTTTATGTGATCTTATTACCGCGGGCACACTTTCCCTGGAAGCTGCGGCAGAACTCGCCCTGATTGCTTATTATAATGGAAGCTTTCTTACTGCTGCCGGCCCGGGAGGTGTCGGGAAAACGACACTCATGGCAGCCATTCTTGCATTTTTACCCCCCGGGACAGAGATAATGACAATAACCGGGAGTGGTATGCTTTCGGAACTGGGTACCCGCACCTTTGACCATCATCTCTGTCTTTTAGTTCATGAAATCGGATCGGGTCCATATTTCAGCTACCTCTGGGGTAATGGAGTTGCCAGGTATTTCGGCCTTATCAACCGGGACAGGTCACTTGTATCGAACCTCCATGCAGAAACCTATGATGGTGCTGTTTCGCAGCTTAAAGGACATCCTCTTTCCGTTGCCAGAGATGTACTGGCACATATCGATTTCTTTGCGTTTATGAAAGCCGGGGCTTATGGAAGGCGTGTTACAGAGATATGGTATGCAGATACCAATGGGAGTCATATCCCGGCATGGAAATGGGACAGGAAGATGGATTCCCTTCTCTATGTAGCAGCTCTCCCTTTTTCAAAGCTTTTTTCTGCCCGTTTTCATCAAAAAGAAGATACCCTTAAAACCCGGATTTCTGCTTTACAGGCATATTTACATGAAGCTATGAACCAGCATATAACTCATCTTGAAAAATTACAAAGAGAGTTTTTACACCGGTTTTTACCGGCTTCTGATTGATCTTTCTCCTTATATAAACACAAGGGCAACCCGGAGAGGCTGCCCCTTTCTAACATACATATTTTTAAACAGAACTGTTCAACTATTCGATTTTTACTGACCCGTCAATACCATTCGGTGTACCTATTTTTTCTGTAGCCGGATCTGTCAGGATATCCACATCAAGAATCACATCCATTGTTCCTGTTTCAACAGCGGTCCAGTGTATTATGAGTAAATGAAGGTCCGCACCGGGCCCGGTTCCTCCCGTATCGAAACCGGTAACTACCAGTTTTCCAGGTTCTTTTGCATTAATGGCAACTATAAAACCATCATCACCTTCTATCACACCATTATCACCGTACTCTGTATCCAGAACCATATTTGCAGCTTGATAGGTGATGGTGATTCCATACGATGCAACCTTTTGCTCGCCTGAATTGACATGAATTTCCGTGGTAAATTTTCCCCCTTTGGAAACAGTTTGATTTTCCGGGAAAACCCAGACATCGCCGGGAACTTTCCCGGGATCTGATGTTGCGGTTGGGGTACCGGTAGGTACTGCGGTAGGTATGGCGATCGGGGTAGCGGTAGGTACTGCAGTAGGTATGGCAGTTGGAATGGGATCTTCTGTTACGTCCGGTGTTATTTCCGCTCCCGGGGTCGGTTCACTGGTCGGTTCCGGCTGTGAAATTGATGGTGGTGCACAGGAAACATATGCGAAAAGAATACAAATACAGGAAATAAAACAAAATAAGAAAAATATACCTATTACTTTATTTTTCATTTTTTTTTATTCTCCCTTTCATTTATTACTTAAACGAAATATTTTTATTTATCCTTATCTATAATTTACTAGATAACCCAGCGAATGTCAAGGAAAATCTTTCGATGGCAACAATTCAAAATTTAAAACCACAGATTTCACCGATTTCATAACGTTGGCTTAAGCCCACAACCCAAATAATGAGTTATCCAGGTTTCTTTTAATGATACTGGTCTATTTAACCTGGCGGCCAACGTTTATCTA
>JAFGQK010000256.1 GCA_016935735.1 Spirochaetales bacterium
GAGGTATGCGCTGAATAGTGAAAAAAGTGGATAATTACTAAAAATTACATATTGGAACACGAAACTTCAGCAGGAAATTGATATTTTAGCCTGCAAAGCAGGCTAAATCTCACTTGTTCCTCAAACCAAAAAGATTTAAAATGCCACAGCGCAAAAAGCTCGGTTCAATTACCGCTTGACAGGTTCTGTATACTATGTTAACATCTGCATTTAAAGAAAATGTTTAATTATTTCGGCGATCGATACCGTACAATACAGAAGAAAACCCCTGGAGGCAGGAATATTTATATGTATGATGATTTAAATAATCTTGTTTGTTTTATAAAGGAAAAGGACATACAGAATAGGAATAAAGGGAAAAAAGAGCTTACTGTGTACCGGGATGAATCGGAATCTGCACCAATACTTCATCTCTTTTCTAAAAAGATACGTGATTTACCCCCTGTTATTTCCATTCTGGATGCCGGAAAGACTACCAGAATTGGCAGTCTGAAACAAAATGGATATAAATGGCTTATAATGGATAATGAAGATAAGGAAATAGCATGGCTGAAACGCCGAACAGCACTGGAAATGATAAAGGATTATGAAAGCGGTTATTTTCCGAAAAAGTATATTATTGAAATGAAAAACAGTAAAAAGGTCGTTGCTGAAATAAATAAACAATTTCCTTTTTTTTTAAAAAAACATTATGTGGATTTTTCAAAGGATAACGGACAGCTTCTGGATAGACGGCTTGGATTGAGTGCATTTGTAATGCATATTTTGAGTAGAAACCATAGCGGGAATCATAATAAGAAAAAAGAATAAGTTTTATATTGTTCTTGATTATATAAAATCCAGAGTTATTTTTGGGGAGGTTAAAGAAAATATGAAAACAAATGAAAAGAATCCATTGTTTGAAGCAAAGGAAAGGATTGTCAGGTATTTGAAAAGCAGGGCATATCCGGTTATCCCTGTTACAAAAACGCCGGATAAGAAAGAGAAGAAGAGAAAAGATACAAAAGATTTATTTATCGATCAATTAAAAAAATCGATTAAAGATCCGTGCATTTTCATTCATTTCCCCAAGGAGAAGAACCGGGGAAATTAAAAATCAGAATCGTCTTCATCTTCTATTTCTGCCGGGAAACTGCCCTCGTTCCGTATGGCAAATAATTTTATGACAAAGCGGATCTGTGCAACCTTTTTATAAAGCCCGGCGCTTGTGTTATCGAATTCTTTAAAGAACTCTTTTACAGACATGCCTTCTGAAAATTCGCCTTTTCCATATCCCTGTTTATAGTAGGTTTGTAATTCAAGAAGCCTGAAATAGACTCTTTCAAAAATGAAAAGTGTCCGCCTTATCCTGAAAAGCACACCGATGAGCTGTCTTTTTTCTCTCATTATCTCCATTCGTGAGCCTGTTTTGCCTTCCTTCTTTTCCTTCATCCATTTCTGTATAATAGCTTCTTTTTTCATTAATTGTTCATACTGATTGTTAAAGGTATTAAGAAGACGTATGTATTGTTTCCCGTAAAATTTTATCGCCCTTAAAGCATTCGGTTTAAATGCCTCGATTCTTTCGGCAATCCATTCCTGTCTGAATTTCTTTATATCACTTATTTTTACCGGTATCTGCCTGAAGAGTTCCCCGGGTTGCAGTTCCACTGCTTCTCCCGGTATTGCATGCAGTTTTTTCCCCTCACTACTGCATTCCACTTTCCCTTCGTCACAGGTAATAAGAACATCGCCCCCGGGGGATGATCCGACACCAAATGATGTTCCACGGACACCCATAACCGCCCCTTCTGTTTCCACATTTAATTCCTGATTTTTTGTGAGTCCCTTTACTTTCAGGGCAAGCCCACCGGTGATAAGATCCAGGGTTGTCTGGTTTTTACCTTTCAGCTTATTTATTTCTATAGTGAATGTGGTATCCGGTTCAATAGTAATTGCTGTTCCGGGACACAAATCTGAATCGATAATAATGGTAATTTCTCCTTTTCCCGATGTCCGGACAAGATCAAAATTTTCTATATCATCTCCCTGTTCCAGATCAAATGATTCATACACTTCCCCGTCCCTTGTTATTTCCACATTTCCCGTTAATGAATCAATATACCCTATGACATCTTCAGAAAAAGCTGTATGCAATCCTGCAAAGAATAAAATCAAGAAAAAAATATAAAATATCCTCTTCATACCTTTCCCCTTCATAAAAAAAATTTTCATCTCTATGCTATTTTGACTTAAAATCTTGTTAAAATAACAAGATTTTAAGCAAAATAACAAAGCGTTGGCCGCCAGGTTAATAATTAAAAGAACCTGGGCAGCCTGTTAATTGGGTTGTGGGCGTAGCCAGCGCTACGATATCTTCACCGGTTTAAATATACTACATAAATCATCAATTTTCCCTGGTTTTTTCCCGAAAATTTGATGCCATAGTACAGGGCTTTCCATGCACATATACACAGGTACTTTCGGATACACGTTCCTGATCCCTCCAATCATTATTTCATACATCCCCCTTCTTACCTGCTGTATATACCTGAACTTTTTATCCCTGCATGGTACAAACTCGTCAAAAAGAAACCACCGTGAATCGATTTGTGCCCGGAGCCGCGGTGTATACCTGAAAGTTCCCAGGCTGATCCAGGCAACCTTTTCTTCCGGGATCACACTCATTCTCTTTATTACTTCCATATAATCATTTTCCCAGCCTGAATAACGGAATACCGGGTCAAAATGAAAAGAAATGGCATAACCGGCCCTGGCTGCTTTTACTGCGGCTTGAATCCTTTTATCCAGTGAGGCTGCATATGGTTCTTCTTCCCGTGCAATCACCTCCGGATTTAAAGAAAACCCGATAACAGCATTTCCTTTATCAGGAATATCAAGAAGATGATCCACAAAACCGGTCTTTGTCTTGAGTTCAAAATAAATATTTTTATTTCCGGAAAAGGCTTCAACAAACTGCCGTGACAACCGGAAAAGGGGATCGAAGAGTAACGAATCCCCCACTTCCCCTGTCCCCACCCTTAACGTGGAGTCCGGATTATTGTACGCCCATTTCCTTATAAGTGAGATATTCTCTTCAATATTCATATTGACAGTGATCGGTGAGAAATTCAGATACCCTTTCATGATGCAGTAGGTACACCCGATCGTACATCCCGTATAAAGATCCAGGGTCAGGTAATTACAGCAAAAATGCCCCTTTGAGCCGGGGCATCTCCCCACAACAGGTACTCCCGGTTTATTGATAAACAGTGTATGCTGATGCAG
This sequence comes from Spirochaetales bacterium, assembly GCA_016935735.1. Classification (GTDB taxonomy): domain Bacteria; phylum Spirochaetota; class Spirochaetia; order SZUA-6; family JAFGRV01; genus JAFGRV01. The sequence continues at coordinate 3,268 of JAFGQK010000256.1, forward strand.
GTGCCGGGACGGGATTTCTTCTTTCCTGTTGATGAATGTACAGGGAACACTATCGAGTTCAACCAGAACCTGCTGTACTACCGGGTGATTCTGGAGTTCAGTCATGATATAAATTTGTGTAAAATGGGTTTTATAAAAGTCCGAAGAGTTCATCTGTCCTTTCTTTCAGGATTTCAAGTACCTTTATCCGTTTTTCAAGCTGTTTTTTTGACTGAAAGTAAAACTGTACTCTAAAAGAATCCCCTTCAAAAAAAGCAGGTTCATCCAGCTGAATTCCCGTGCCTTTTATGGTCTGTTCCTTTATGGAGTCGAGTTGTTCATAAAGCCGGGTGAGTGTGGGCATACGCATTTTTTTCACCGCTTCCAGGGGCCTCTCCTGTGATAAAAGCTCATCACAGACTTTTGTGATATCCTTATCCGGTAACAGATCCCTCCGGGCGATCTCGTAAAGGGTAACAAGAAATATTCTTACCTGGCTGAATGTAAGCCGTTTTTTATCTTTGTTTTCAAAAATTGATGAAAAAACTGTATCCGGCAGTGATGTTACCTCTTCTGCCGTCCTGAAATCCAGGACATTATCTGCCACAAACTGCTTTAATAAAGGGGGAAATTCCCTGTATGTTGTTATCCGGTCGAAAAAACAGGGATCATCATGCCCCCGTATCAGGATGACCAGCCTTTTATCCATCATTTTTTTAGTGGGAATAACAGCGATCATCCGTTCCATCTCCGGCCAGCTGTAATCTCCTGCCCGGTCCTCGCACATAAGGCACAATACAAGAAGCTCCTTTTTCTCCATGTCCGGGAATTCTACCACAGGAAGCTCCTTAATCCCCAGTTCTTTTGCCTTTTCCAGAAGTGTAAAGCCGTGAATAAGGAATGATCCGGCCACAGGCAGGGGAGGATAGAGACCGGCTTTCACCAGTCCAGGATCCGGTTTTTTTTTCCTGTCAAAAATATCGAGTTTTTTTGAAAGGGAATCTAGCTTTTTTACGGGCCATATCTTCATGATAAGAAAGATAGCAGAAAAAGATAATATTGTCATGGGGCAGCAGCAAATCTAATCTGGACAGGATGTACCGGATTAACTGGATAATAGTGTGGGTGGGAATTCGATATCGGGCAGCTCTATTGACAGAAAGATAAATGACCACTGAATACACTAAAACACACAGCGAAGGCTTGAGCCCACAACCCAAATCAAGAGAAGCAGGAAATAATTTATACCTGTAATTACATCAGATCCAGAAAGGATCC
>JAFGQK010000257.1 GCA_016935735.1 Spirochaetales bacterium
GGTATAAAATTAGGATTACTAGTAAATTTTAATCATCATCCAAATTTACAGATTGAACGAGTAATATTATAGCTCTTCTTCTTCATTTAGTGTTTTCCGTGTATTCAGTGGTTCTATTTTTTATGTCAAGTAGTTTTGCCTGTTTTCGAATTCCCCCCCAAGGGAGATAAGGGAGATAAATCCTGCTTACTAAAGCAAAAAAACACAGGGAAATTGCTATTGCAGGGTACCTTATAAAAACCAGATTATAAACTTCCACCCGTTCAACTTGTTGAACAACATTATTTATTATATTATACATACTTATGAAAACCAGAAACAATAGCCTTATCATTGCAGGCATAATCAGCTTTTTATTCCTTTTATCTGATGCCTGTCTGCAAATACAATATACATCGCAGGGTCAGGACCTGCAGCTGGATTATTCGCCCATTAAAATCAATGAAGTTGTTGCGTTAAATCATTCATCATTTACCGACCAGTTCGGGAATCATCCTGACTGGATCGAACTGGTGAACACCGGAACCACCAGGGTTAATCTTAAAGGATGCTGGCTTTCTGATAATAAAGAGAAGTTGAAAAACTGGCAATTCGGTTCATACCCATTACAACCGGGCGAGTACCTGGTCATCTGCACCTCGGGTAAGGATATTAATACCATAAAACCGGGAAATGATACCCATACCGGGATTACTCCCTATCTCTATGACTGGGCAGATGAAAAAAACAATCCCCCCGGATTGAGTTATGTACGGCCGGCTCTTTTTGATGGGAAAGTGTATGGAAAGATCAAGGGAAAGCGTGTTATCTCTGCACTCATGTACCTGGATGATAACGCGGGAACAGATCTCATATGGAGTGATGCGAATGTAAAAATGAATTTTCATGTCTATGGGGGTACGCGGGATTTCTCTGCATACAATCTCCTGACAATTACCGGGACAATAGAAAGGGATAAAAAACTCCAGGTGCTCCTCTGTCAAAAGGGAATAGAAGACTGGTTAACGTACAATGTTATTATATCAGGTACCGGGAAGGAAGATGATGAATATCTTATACCCATTAAAGACAAAAAAGGACTGGATTTGACTGCCCTCACAGGAATCAGGTTTGATGCAGTAGAAGTAAATGACACTATCACCATCAAAATAACCGATATCATATTTAAAAGAAGCATTGCTTATTTTCATGCGAATTTCAAGATTTCCCCAGGTGAAACATTGTATTTTTCAAGTCCTGCAGGTGATGTTGTGGATGAGAAAAGCATTCAAAAACTCCCGGCTGATGTTTCCCTGGGTGCAGCAGATGATTCCGGCTGGTTTATTTTTGAGACACCCACTCCCGGAAAAGCAAATCATTCAAAAGCATATCCAAAGGTTACGGATCCCGTCACCTTTATTCCGAACGGGGGATTTTTTAATTCTCCTGTATTTGTGGAACTTATCCATTCTGATAATACATCAATCCATTACACACTGGATGGCTCTTTACCGGACCGTAATTCTCCTGTCTATACGGAACCGGTTTTTATAGATGAAACAACGGTTATTCGCTGTATTGCATATAAAGAAGGTGAAAAATCATGGAAGGCACAGACAAACACGTATTTTATTGGTGAAAAAACAACATTGCCTGTTGTTTCCCTTGCAGCAGATCCGTTTTCGCTGTTTGATCCGGTATCCGGGATGTATATGGCAGGGCCAGGGGCAGGGGAAGATATCCCGTATTTCGGTGCAAATTTCTGGGTCGAACGGGAAATTCCCGTGTATATAGAGTTTTTTGAACCTGATGACCGGACAGAGGGATTTTCTCATGATGCAGGATTACAGATTTTCGGGAACTGGAGCCGTTCGAATCCCAAGAAATCCCTCGCCGTATTTTTCAGAAACGAATATGGTCCCGGGGAAATTGAGTATGCCCTGTTCCCTGATTACCCGGGTGCAAGAAAGTTTGATTCATTCATACTTCGCAACAATGGGGGAAACTACCAGGGAGCGATGATCGAGGATGCATTACAGTGTTCACTTGTTGCCGACCGTGGTGTCGATTACCAGAAATACAGACCATGCGTTGTTTTCATCAATGGCAGGTACTGGGGAATCCACAATATCAGGGAAAAGCTGAATGCAGGATATCTCTATACAAACTACGGACTGGACAAGACGGAAGTCGATCTTATAAAAGGATGGGGCGAGGTGCAGGCAGGTTCAAGACAGGATTATGATACAATGATGGGGTATATCAGGAACAATAACCTGGGTGAGGAAAAACACTACCGCCGTATTTGCGAACAGATCGATATTGATAACTATATGAATTACTATCTATCCGAGATCTATTTCGGTAATACGGACTGGCCGGCAAACAATAACAAATGGTGGCGCTCCGCATCACTGGACAACAAATGGCGGTGGATTATCTACGATACCGACGGCGGTTTCGGTTCCTGGGGGCAGGGGAGTGATCTGAACATGCTTACCCTTGCCACGGAAGAAAACGGACCGGAGTGGCCGAATCCGCCCTGGTCAACCTTGATGTTAAGAAAGATGCTAGAAAACAGAACATTCAGGACGCAATTCATTAACCGTGCGGCAACATTACTCAATACCAATTTCAGGCCGGACGTGGTGATAGGAAAGATCGGGACAATGGTAGATGTTATCCGACCGGAAATCCCGCGTGATTTTATCCGCTGGAACAGTCCTGTAAGCAACTGGGAAGAAAGAATAGCCATGATGAAGACCTGGGCACAGGAACGCCCTGAAAAAATACGCCGTCATTTTATTGAATATTTTCACCTGGATGGTACTGCCACCCTTACCCTCGATACGAACCGGGGGGATATCCTTGTGGATACAATGCCCGTGCGGGAATTTCCTTTTACCGGGATTTATTTCATGGGACTCCCGATAACCCTCCAGGCAGTTTCTGAAAACGGTAAATTCAAGCAGTGGAGTGACGGGATGACTAGTGCCCGGCGGATTATTGTCCTTACCGGCGATCTGGCATTAACAGCTGAATTCGAAGAGCACCGGTGAAACAGCGTATTTCCGGTTGGCCCATTGCAGGGTTTCTATTGGAAAAGAAACCCTGCAACAGATACTTTCAACCGGGGTCTTTAATACACGACGAAAATGTATTTAAAATAGGTACTGGTAGAATGGCCATCGGATGCTTCCACCATAACCTTCCATCGATCATCAAGGGGACTGATATCCGGAAATATTGCAGAGATGGAGGAAGCAGTACCGGTAAAGTATACCTGGCTTGTATCCATAGAGGTAATCGACCATTGATACGAAATCTGGCCTGATGCCCCTTCAACTTTCGAATTCCATGTGGTCTTCTGATTTCCATAAACCACAGTGGGACCAGTAATCGTTACCCTGAAATCCGGATTTGAAACAGGAGGGCAGTCATACGTATATTGATTAAACAGATCGGGCAGGTTCTCCCTGGTAGTATTTGTATACATATTGTAGAGTTTATTCATGAATTTACAGGGGGTATCTATATCTTTTGTCAGGCAGGAATAAAACTGTGCCATGGTATACCCGTTTACCCTGTCTCTTACCGGGCTGCTTTCATTGCTCGTATCAATCATATCAAGTAAAACACCTTTGGGAATCCACCCGTATGGTTCATACGGACTGGCAGGATTGTAATTTTCAAGATTATTCATACTGTTTCTGATTTTATAATCATTATGATAATCCAGATCAGCGAAATATGTTCCACAGTGGTATCCCCATGCTTCCGAAAGAGCTATCCGTTCAAAATCAGAACAGGCAGGGCTTCCATAACCATTGTTTTTTACAATATACTGTATATAGTCTACCCAGAAATCATTTCCTGCCTGCTGGTAATGGGATGAATGCCCCAATTCGTGATAGATAGTTAGTGCTATTTCCTGTGCATCAGGCGGATCATTTCTGTCGAATTTATAAGTAATATCCGGCAGGAAATTTCCCACTGCTGTCATTACCGTATCGAACATATGAGAAATATCTGCTGTAATGATGAATTTATTGGTAATCCCTTCGATAAGACCCACATCAGCAGGGGATGAGGCATACATCCTGCCCAGCATGGGGGCGCTGGCATTCCCACTGGTATTTGCCCCATGAGCGGTAATTTTCAGTTTCAGAGGGGTCGGCAACCCTTCCTCTGCACAATGATTGTGATAGTTTTCGATATGATGAGCAATAGTAGCCCATACCCACAGAAGCTCATTATCATCGTTAACAGTGTATGTCTTTGTTTTCGCTCTTACACCAATGGCTTTCTGGGCAGGGCGTATCATTAAATCAAGATCACTCAAATGAAGATTAAGGCTTCGTATTTCATAATGGTTGTTTTCAAATACAAGAACAAATCTCACCTTCCAGCGGAATTCGGTTTGAATTTCAAAATATCCGTCCTTATCTGTCCTTGTTGTCGCTTTTTTTGTCCCCAGCCAGTTCCTGACTTTAACCGTGACATTCTCGAGGCCCACATTCCCGACGGAAGTAAGGGCATAAAGTATTTGTCCGCTGGGTTTATATTTTCTTTTTGTGGACTTTAGAAAAGGGTCATTGGGATCTTGCTGATCGGAAACGATAAAAGCCATTTCTTCCAGTTCGAGTTCCGTATCACCAGGGATATATACAGGAGCCAGTATTTCGAATGTAATATCCGGCAGGGTATAATTGACGGGGATGATTACATATTTCCATGTAAAATCATCATAATACGGCACCGGCTCCGGGCTATCATCACCCGGGTCGATGAGATCGTTGAATAATTCGAATTCCATATTATGCAATGTTTCCAGTTGTTCATTGGTTGCCGGAAGAAAACGCAGATACAGATGAGTGGGATCTATATATTTTTTCGTGCCATACAAACGGGAATATGCTTTGCCGATGTTCTCCAATGTAAATGGAAAACCGGACAAATTAAATGCGGGGTTATTGCCAATGCAGGAAATAACCAGCTTTGGATGTCTGGAAGAATCTTCGTGTTCCCTGGATGCAAAAACCATACGTGCATAATGCTGCTCTACTTTTAACATCAGGTGAAAACCGTCGCTATTCCGGTTATTCAGTATATCTTTCACAAGGGCAGTCACATTCAGCACATAATTCTGTGTTGGTGATGTGGAATCAGGAATAGAAACACGATGATTATCGGTTGTTTGCGGCATGGTATTCCAGGTCACGGTACTCTCGCTCCAGGGGGAAGTGATTCTTCTTACCCAGCATGCATTTGTTTTATATCCGGAATTCCCGGATATTGTATAATTATAATGATCGACACCATATAAATACAACTTTGCATCTGTAATAGCTGCACCGGCGGGAATGGATGAAAAATCAAACGAGATCAGGCTGCGCATATATGTTTCATAACCGCCATGTGTCCGGTTCCATATCCTTAAAATGGGAGATGTTCCATAATTTTTATTTGCATCTTCCTCATAACCGGGACGTGTGCAATTATAAATGATTGAATCTTTACTTGCCTTTAAAACAATTTGTTCCGGAAAGCATAATGTTGTAAAGCAAACCAGGATAATTAATAATGCGAATTTTTTTTTCATATACTTTATCTCCTTCATGTATTATTTAGATTCATATTCAGGCAGACATGTCCGGATCATCCCGCCATTTTCTTCAAAATGATAATTCATCATATCATCTCCTTCAAGTCTATAAGATTGATAAATTTGTTTTTTCCGGCAAATTCCAATATTTTGGATATAGAATTCAATATTCGTTTTCCGGATTACCGAGGTAATACTTTTCTTTCAAACTGGATAAAAATTTAACATTTTTTTTTAATTCAAATTCCAATATTTTATAATTGGAATTCAATGTTCAGACCTCGTGTAACAGTAAAAAAAGCTAATAAAATAGAATTTGTTGTAATGGTAAATGCTCCTGACATGAATTATTGAATATAAAAGAAATAAAATCCGACATATGCACCGGATTTACCCGGTTTAACGGCATTTAATCTGATAAGAATACGTAATTCTATAGCGTAATTCGGACTCAGTAGTATATCCGCATCAATCCCGTCCGTATTCCCATTATAGACAAGGTTCCAGTTTTTATCATATACTTCAATATCAATATCCACAGCATCCGGATCGCCGGATGCAAGAAAAACATAATTCGTATTATGGTAAAAAGTCCCTTCTATCTGGATATATTGGTCCTGTTGTAAATAAAATACAGTGGGTTTACCTTCAGGCGCCTCTATCCGGTAGCCATCCTTTTTGAGGGATTCGATAACAAAATATCGATATATAAGAACATTGTCTTCTGCATCTTCCATTGTAGCAAATCCGGTACTTATCCCGGATAATGAAAAAACAAGGACGAATGACAGCATCTTTTTCATACAAATCTCCTGACTATGGAAATAATACAGGATTAATTATATATAAGCCAGCGTACTTTAAAAGCGAAAAAAAATTTATCCGGGAGGGATCCTCTGGTTCTCTGGTTCTCTTCTTCCTCACAGCCGGATAACTGCTTTTACTGCATGTATATATTTTTTTATCGTTAACGCTTTCATGATATGGTCGGAAAAGACGGCCTCTTCAAAGGCATCTGCAATAAACTCCAGTGTGTTCTTTTTTTCCGGGATTCGCTGTATGATGAAACGAACATACTCCCTGGGACCAAGTGATGGATGAAAAGTGATCTTTTGTTTCATGCCCCATTTGATTAATACGAAAAAGGTTTTAAGCACACGGTTTTTCTGGATCCTCTTTATAAAACTCATTCTTTTTGTCTTTATGCCGGAATCCGGTTTCTTTTCCTCAAAATGAAAATGCTTCCCGGTTTTTTTAAAAGGACGGAAGAAAGAGAGAATGGTCTGCACGACCTCCCCGGTAAACTTTTTTAACAATAACACAAAACGTTTTAATTGTTTTATAATGATTTTCAAGGGCTTCTTCCCTTTTAATAATCCTCCGAATCCTTTTGAAAGCAGGGGTTTGCAGAGAAAGTACAGCAGTCCGGTGGCAAGCAGTATACCAATAATCATCCCGGCAATTTTAAGAAATATAGCCATGTCAAACACCGGTGTCTTTTTCTGATCCTCCCGTAAAAATTCAAAGAATTGTGACCAGTCTTCCTGATCCTGCCGGTAAAAATCGTCGTTTATATTGAAATCAACCTTATTCTCCGGGCAAAGATGGGTAAACCATTCAAAAGCGTGAAGAATATCAACAGGGGAAAAAAGTGAATTATTCTGCAGAACCGGCAATACAAAAAGAAAACCGGATAAAAGAATGAGAAGCACATATACCAGCCGTTTCTGCTTTAACTTTTTCCCAACGGAAAGCCCTTCAACATAAAACCTGTACTCATCCAGACAGGTATTCACGGTAATGCCGAATATCAAGCCGGTTACAATACTCCCGGATGATGCGATAAGACTGAATAAGCTTAATCGTACCCTGTTCAGGAACAGGATGGTAATGAATAAAAAAAGCACCAGTTGCAATACATGGACTATCCTTTTTATCTTTTTCAGGCTTTCATACGAGTTCTGGATAACAAGGGAATGATTGTGTATTTCCGCGACCAGGGATTGCCCCGGGTAATTCTTTATCAGTATAATAAATTCCATGTAGTCCTTGAATCCATTGAACAGGGAAAAAGTAATCATCCACTGGATAAACAACAGGATACATGCGTAGACAATCAACAGGGGGGTTTTGTACAGAACAAATACCACTATACTCACAGCAGGGAAGTAAATAAAGAAATGTATTCTTAAAAGGGAGGCATAACCGTCATGCTTTCGTGTAACAAGGACAAGCACCCTGGAAACAATACTATTGGCGGCAAGTGCGATAAGGATAAACCACCAGGGCAAAAGTGAAAGAGAGGGAATGATATGGGGCAGAATACTGTTAATACTTACAAGCAGGAGAAAGGGAATGAGTATGGAGAATACCGAGTAAATGCCGCTTGCGCAGAACCCGGGTTTTCTGCTGAATATATCCCTAGACATAAAGTACTTCTCCCCCCAGCCCGGAAATGGAAAAAACCTTTATCTTCGGATGAAGACTGCTCTGTCTTTTCTCCGGTACCGGGATATACTCGAGTATTGTTCTCTTCCTCCTCATGGAAGCTAATGCATGCATTTGATGATCCGGGAGTTCAGGGCTTATAAGAATAATTCTTGTCCCGTTCGGAAAGGGAAGGTGTGATTCGTTTATAAGGTTGATGATGTCACTCTGTCCGGCATTTCCTTTCACCACGGCCAGGGTTTCCAGGAGAAGCATTGCATGTCCATGACCGCCCCGTATCTGGATCCGGGGTTGAATATCATTATGAAGACCATTTGAGATTAATCCCACCTCCTGCTTTAATGCAGAGAAAAAGACAACAAGTGAAGCACATATTTCAACAGCCTTTTCCAGGTGGACATACCGGAATCTAATGGGATAATCCTCCAGTGCGAGATTCAATGCAAGGAGTGCGGGCGAATGCAGGGATTGCAGATACTCACGGGTATAAAGTGCACCCAGGTGTGCCGATACCTTCCAGCTTATATAGCGAATATCATCCCCGGGAATATACTCCCGGATTGATTTAAGACGGGTGACATCCTCGTACATCTTATCCTTTACTTTAATATTTCCCCCGGGATACCCGTTTGTTATATGCCGTGTTACATTAAAAACAGTGGGGTAAATAATCACTTTACATGCCATTTCGATTCTGCGTTCCCACGGGAAAAGTCCGAGGGGATCCCCGAATTTCACCATAACAGGTCCGAGGGTATATTCCCCCCTGTTCATCCCTTTTACCTTGTAGGATACCTTTTTCCTGGAACATACAGGCAGGGCAATAATGAATTTACCCGTACTCACCGGTGAAAGCTTGCCGGGACTTTCAAATACCGAAAGATAATGAACCGGCAGTATACTCCTGTTTTCGATAAGGAAATCGATATCAATAACCTGGTATTTATATGCCCGGATCTTATCCTGAAAACGGGATATCCGGATACTATAGTAGACTGCCCTGGAATACAGGAAAGAAAGGGTAATAACCAGCAGAACGATAAATGCAAAGAATTGAATAAACCAGAAAGGGAAAAAAAGGATAAAGAACAGGCAGAGTATCGCGAGAAAAATTTTCATCGTACCGCATCCTTTAAAATGGGAAGCTCGATGGTATCCAGGAGCCGGGTAATGGCTGTCTCTTCCGTCATTCCCTTTATCAAGTGCTCTGCCTTGATAATAATCCGTTTGGAAAAAATGGGTAAAGCCAGTTCCTTGATATCTTCCGGAGTGACGAAATCCCTCCCCCGTAAAGCCGCAAGGGCCTGGGCACCTTTATAGAGGGCAAGCGTTCCCCGCGGGGAAATTCCAAGCTGGAAAAGGGGATGCTTCCTGCTCGCTTCCACTATGTCGAGAATATAATCTTTTAAGCTTTTTTCCACCTGTACATGAACGACAAGTTGTTGAATGGCTGTCACCGCATCCAGGTTGCTTACCGGTTTTAAATCCGAGATTGGATGGGTGGTTCTTCTTTGTGTTTCAAGAATGAGTGATTCTGCATCCCTGGGAGGGTAGCCGATTTTTACCGTAAGAAAGAACCGGTCTTTTTGCGCTTCGGGCAGGGGGAATGTCCCTTCAAATTCAATGGGATTCTCTGTTGCCATGACAAAAAAGGGTGATGGTAATGCCAAGGGTTTCCCTTCCACTGTTATCTGGTTTTCTGCCATTGCTTCCAGTAAAGCAGATTGCGTACGGGGTGTCGCCCGGTTTATTTCATCCACCAGGACGATATTGGAAAGTATGGGCCCCGGATGAAAATGAAACGTGGCTTCTTTCGGGTTATACACCGAAATCCCGGTAATATCAGCGGGCAGGAGATCGGGAGTACACTGTATCCGGCGGAACTCACCTCCCAGGCAGATTGCCAGGGCCCGGGCAAGGATGGTTTTTCCCACACCGGGGACATCCTCGATTAAAACATGCCCGCCGCAGAGTAAACTTACCAGTATTTTCTCTATCACCTCCCGTTTTCCGAAAAATACCTTTTCCACAGCACTGATGATTGTCTGTGCCCATTTATTAATAGTATCAATATCCTGTTTTTTCAGCATTCCATACTCCTGATTTTTCTGGTAGAATCTTACTGCTTTTACTTTGATTATAACATATTCTTCTGTATTTGCCGGTTATTCCGGTGAAAATTCTTCAAGAAAATTGAAGAAATTGCTGGTTTTTCATAGATCAATGTTGGATGTAAAGAAATCGAAAATTATAAATTTTATTTTCATTAAAAAAACTTTACGAGTCATTTGATTTGTTTTATAATGCAGGTATGGGAATCCTGGTATTTGCAGAGGAGACCAATTATAAATTTTACTGTCAATAAATCAGAATTGAGGTGTAAAAAGTAAAAGATCACCTGCGGAGTAGGTGGCTTTTCTAAATCAAAAGAATATAAAAGGCATAGCCTTTAAATAAATATAATGAGGAGTCTTTAGATAATGAAAAAGAAAAAAGTTTTAACAGTTAATTTACGAATAGGTATCGTACTTGGAGTTATCCTGTTCCTGGTAAGCCCGGTTTTTACCCAATCCCCACCTGTGTGGCGGGTCGATAATCATGGCAATATTACCGTTGACGGCAGTATCTTCCGGGTTAAGGGCGGGTCATGGACAGGGCTCGAAGGACAGCATGATCTCTATGACGAAGAACCGAGCAGCCCCGCTCCAATGGAGATGTTCATAGGTAACATGTGGTGGGCGGAGAGCGGCCGTACCTACGAACAGGACATAAATGAGTTCCGGCAAATGGGTTTTAATTTGATCAGGCTGCCGATTGTCCCCCAGACCCTTGATTCCACAGACCCGGAGGGCAGGGAACCGTACCTGAAAAACGCGGAGCCGGTACGTATTGGAAATGCCCGGCTGGCAATGGAGACGGTTATCCAGTTATTGGATACGGCCGGGATTTATGTCCTCCTGGACATCCATTCCTGCTCCAACTACATCGGGTGGAGAGCCGGCCGTTTGGACGCGCGTCCGCCGTTCCCGGACAGTGACTGGAACAATTATGACTACATCCGGGAGGACTGCTCCTGTGCGGCAACAAACAATCCATCCGGTGTATCCAACATCCAGGCCTACGATGTGACGAAGTGGTTGGCCGATCTGCGCGAGCTGGCCGGCCTGGGGGCGGAACTCGGAGTCACCAACATCATGGGTATCGACATCTTTAACGAACCCTGGGACTACACCTGGGAGGAGTGGAGGTCATTAATCGATCAAGCCTATGAAGCTGTCAACGAGGTAAATCCCGGTATTCTGATCTTTGCCCAGGGGATATCGGCTTCGGCAGGGAACCAGGACGGCAGCCCGGACACGGTCACCCAGGTGCCTCATGGGGCGGAGGAAACAAACCCCAACTGGGGTGAGAACCTGTACGAAGCGGGGAATAATCCGCCTTCCATGCCAAATGACCGGCTGGTATTCTCACCCCACGCCTATGGTCCGTCGGTGTTCGTGCAGAAGATGTTCATGGACCCGGACCAGCCGGAGTGCGAAGGCCTTGAAGGCGATGCTGCCGGGGACGCGGGGTGCAACATCGTGATCAACCCGGCCTTGCTTGAACAGGGATGGGATGAGCACTTCGGGTACCTGAAGAAACTGGGGTATGCCATCGTTATCGGAGAGTTCGGTGGCAATCCCGATTGGCCCAACAATGCCGAGATTCGTATACAGGAGCGCTATAGCTACCTCACCGATACCACGGTCGATTGGCAGTGGCAAAACGCCTTTGTAGACTATCTGGTCTCGAGAGGTATTTTAGATACCATCTACTGGGCGATCAACCCGGAATCCCGGGATACCGGCGGTATTTACGGTCATGCGTACGACCCTGTTTCCTATCAGGGTGGCTGGGGTACGTGGACATCCCCCGACCAAAGGAAACTTGACCTGCTGCAAAGACTCTGGGATCCGGACCCGGCAGATAGGGGTGACGTGAACGGGGACAATGCCATTGACATTATTGATGCTCTCCTGACAGCCCAATACTACGTGGGGCTGGATCCCACCGTCTTTATTGAGCGGAATGCGGACGTTGATTGCGACGGCAGTGTCACTATTGTCGATGCCCTCCTGATCGCCCAGTACTATGTAGGTTTACTGAGTTCTTTCAACTGCTGATGATTCCAATGTATTTAACCTGGCAGGTAACATTTCGGCAATTACCAGGGATATACATACCCGGGGGGGGTGCGGCTGGGCAATTGGCCATTCCACCACGCCGGCGCACCCTCCTGTAAAAAGATATTGACTAAACCATCCATAATTGATTTAATATTAATTATGAATAAATTATCATATATCATTATTCTTCTTCTCTTCGTTTTTACCTCCATTCTTTATTCCGACGAAGTAATCCAGCTGGATAAAGCCACGACGGTAATGACGGAAAGTATCTATAAAAAGGTGCTGGACCTGGCAGGAGGGAAAAAACAGGCCCTGGCGATTTATCCCTTTACGGAAGAAGAGAAGGTGACGAAACTGGGGGAATATATTTCCTCGGAAATAGCTTCCCTGCTTGTAAAATTCCAGGATGAACAGGTAAAGGTACTTACCAGGGACAAGATCGATGCCCTGTTAAGTGAACATCAATTTCAGGTTTCCGACCTGGCAGATGCAGAAAAAAGAGTGGAAATCGGTAAAAAACTGAGTGCACAGTATGTGGTCTGCGGAACATTATTCAACCTCGGGGAGTATTTCCGGCTTAATTATCAATTCATTGCCCTTGAAACAGGCGAAATTCTATCTGCAGATACCTATTCGGTCGCGATTGATGATGCGATGAGAGCTCTCATGTCTTCTTCAGATAGTATCGTAATAAAGGATGAAGCAGCTGTTGAGGTTTTTAAGCCCGAATATGTTTTTTTTGATACATTCGATGAATTGAATAAAAAGCTCTGGGTAAGTTTTTCAAAAAGTGATGAAATTTCAGTTCTGGCGGAAGATGGAGTGTTAAAGTTCAAAGGAAAATACCGGGAGGGCAGACTCAACAGCATTAATTCCATGACGAGTGTCCCTTTTAAGGTAAAATCCGTTGCAGCGGAGATCGCTTTTAAGGATGTACTGGGAACTGCCGATACGATCCGGTTAACTCTTGGAAATGAAACCTGGTATTCGGGCAGTCATCTCCAGATCACTGCCAATTTTGAAAAAGAGTTTTATCGATTCTACTGGGCAAAAGGAACTAACTGGCAGGTTCATGATGATAAGCTTATAGATGAGCTTTTTGGCAACGAGCAGGAGGTATTCCACCGGCTCAGAATCGTCTATGATCTTGATGCGAAAATTGCATACGGCTATGTTGATGATATTCTTGTTGATACTGTCACTGATTTCAGTTTTAACAGAAGTGATAAATTGCACATTTCCGTGAGTATGAGCGAAACCGTATATAACATCAAAAAGGATGTATATGTTGAGTTTGATAATTTCAAGTGTTCCCTGCCCCTGCTAAAAAAGTAAGCACACTACCATCGAAAAACAACAATTGGGGGTCAACTTGTTTGAACGCTATGCAAAAGAAAACACGTTTTTGCTGTCAAGGGAAGTAAAGGAGTTTGTTTTTAAAGCCCTTTCCAGCCTGGGAAAGCGGAAAAAGGTCCTGGTAATACCGCCGGATATTTCCCGGTATCCTTCCAGGGCAGGAGAAATTACTCAATACATCTATGATTACTATGAGGAAAACCTTTTTTCCATCCTCCCGGCTACTGGTCTTCATGCACCGATGAATAAGGCGGAAATCAGACAGATGTTCGGTACCCTGCCTGTGGAGCTTTTTCATCAGCATGATCCTGTTACCGGGGTAGGAACACTCGGCCATATCCCGGGAGGGCAGATGGAGATACTGACAAACGGTCTCTGGAATTCCCCCTGGCCATGCCAGGTTAATAAGCTTCTTTATCCGGATAATTATGATCTTATCATTTCAATCGGACAGGTTGTTCCCCATGAAGTGGCAGGTATGTCCAATTACGATAAAAACCTTTTCATCGGTACCGGGGGCCGGGAAGGAATCGATATAAGTCATTATATAAGTGCACTTTACGGGATAGAAAATACACTGGGGAAAATAGATACACCGGTAAGACGTATTTTGGGGTATGCTTCTGAACATTTTCTGAAAAAGCAGGATATTTTATATATTCTTACTGTCATCAAGACAGATCCGGAAGGGAATTCGGGAATAAAAGGTCTTTTTACGGGAAATGACGCTGCCTGTTTTTTTAAAGCGGCACAATTCTCGCAAAAAGAAAATATAACATATGTTGAAAAACCTGTACAAAAAATGGTCGTTTATCTTGATCCGCTGGAATATAAAAGCACCTGGCTGGGCAATAAAGCAATTTACAGAACCAGAATGGCTATAAAACAGGGTGGGGAGCTGGTTATTATTGCACCGGGGATATCTTCATTTGGAGAGGTTCATGGCATCGATGTACTTATAAGAAAATATGGCTATTCAGGTACAGAGACTATCAAAAAACTGGTTCATGAATCACCGGATCTTCGCTCCAACCTTGCTGTTGCCGCTCACCTGATACATGGTTCTACAGACAAGAGGTTTCTCGTTACCCTTTGCCCGGGAAAAATGAGTAAAGAGGAAGTGGAAGGGGTGAGTTTTCGCCATGGAAACCCGGTTTCCATGCTTAAAAAGTATAATCCTGAAAGATTGTCCGCAGGGTATAATATCGTATCAGGTGGAGAAGAAATATATTTTATTCAGCAGCCCGGATTAGGTCTCTGGACTACCAGATGATATATTATATGATCAATATTTATTCAAGAATACTTGACAGAAAACTCAAATGTTTGTAAATCTTATTGACACAGAAAAGTTATTAACCTCATAGAGGGGAAAAGTTGATAGTTTGAATTGTTTCAGGAAGGAATATATCTATGGCACTTGTTGAATTAATAAATGAAGATGTGGTAAAGGTCCCTCTTGAATCCACAGAAAAAAAAGCGGTCATAAAAGAACTGCTCCAGATACTTGTGGATGCCGGAAAAATCAGTAACCTTGAAACTGCAAATGAAGCGATTCTGGAAAGGGAGTCCAGGGGAAGTACAGGGCTTGAAAATGGGATTGCTGTTCCCCATGCAAAAAGCCAGGAAGTAAACAGTCTTGCGATCGCTATTGGGATTTCTCCTCGGGGTGTTGATTTTGAGGCGTTTGATCGTAAACTTTCATACCTTTTCTTTATCATCCTTGCCCCGATGGATCAAACCGGACCCCATCTGGCAGCTCTTGCAGAAATTGCGGGAATGACCAAATCCGGATTGTTTTGCAGAAGGTTGATAGAAGCGAAATCTCCAAAGGAAGTGGTTGCTTTGTTTCAAGAAGAGTGATGCCAGGGACAGATCGGTTTTTATCGGATTATTATCTTATGCCGGGTTGAGGTCAATCTCTTATGTATAAAACAGTGAATAGCTTATTGAATTCTTTTAAAATAGCAGTATTTTTTAAACAGAGAGTATAATAGGTATGATAGGATTTAATTGAAACCGATATCCTATTTAAGAAAGAACCCGGTTATAGATTTTAAGGAATTTATTTCCTTAATGATGTGCACTATAACAAATAGTGTAATTAAAAGTTGCTTTAATTAAAAATAATAAAAACAAAAAGCCGTAATTTACTCATAAATTTATTTGAAGGAGCAAAAAAATGAAAAGTATGCAACTTCCTTCCGGAAACAAAATTATAAGTATTACAGGCATTTTTCTCTTTCTCTTTATATTGATGCCCATAAGTTTATATGCACATAACAATTCTATGTTACCACTGCATCTTGTTGCAGCACCCCGGTCTTCATGCCAGGTGAATCTCCAGTGGACAGATATTTATTCAAATGAAACCGGATTTCAAATATTCAGAAAATCCGGTATTATTGACCGATTCAGAATTGTTCATACAACCGGGGCAGATGAAACTTCCTGGATTGATACATCTGTTACTCCCGGAACCTTTTATTGCTACTTTATTAAACCGCTTATTCCACAGAGGAATTGGTTTTTCCCTTATGTCTATGTTGCCACCCCCCGGAAACCATGGACACCTCCCGCGAGTCCCATGAATCTTTCTGCTCTTGCCGCAGGTCCTGACCGGGTGCGTCTTGAATGGACAGATCTGTCTGATAATGAGTATGGATTTCGGATTGAGCGTAAAATACCTGGTGGGGAATTTATTACGGTAACAGAAGTGTTAGCAAATGTAACAGGTGCATGTGATGATTGTGATACTTTCTTGCCCGGTACAGATTATATATACAGGGTTATTGCTTTTAATCCTTCAGGGGATTCATATCCAGCAAATGAAGTAAAGGTGACTATACCACACCCACCGATGGAAATCCCGGCAGCACCGGGGAATCCTGGAGGTATTCCGGTCTCCATAAATCAGGTATCTTTAACCTGGACAGATAATGCATATAATGAAACATCTTATTTCCTTGAACGGAGAGAAAACAATAAAGGAGAATTTACCCTTATCATGGAAATTCCCCCGGATACGGAAAATTATCTCGATACAGGCCTTGAATCACATACAACCTACCATTACAGAATCCGGGCAGGAAACTCGAAAGGATTTTCAAACTATACTCAGGAAGTGGATGTTACCACCATGTCCTCCCGGAACAGGAAACCTGAAGCACCTTCCTATCTTATTTCAATCGCAAAATCGGCAGTACAAATAGATCTCACCTGGATTGATAATTCAGATAATGAGTTCGGGTTTATTATTCAGCGAAGTGAAAGGAATATGTTGAGATGCTGGGGGCCTTCTCATTATGACTGGAATTTCAGTTATCAAAATATCGCTATTGTTCACGGTACATCATGGTCGGATATGGATGTTTGCCCGGGAACCTTTTATGAATACAGGGTTTTTGCATTTAATGATAGACATAGATCTTCTCTGTCAAAAAGCACATTAGTATGTACTCCTGAGCTTCCGGTTACCCTGCCGGAACCGCCTTCAAACGTAAAAGGAATTCCGGTATCTGCCAGGCAGATTGAGCTTACATGGAATGATAATGCATATAATGAATACGGGTTTTTAATCCAGAGAAAGATCGACAGAGAAGAATACCGTAACATCAAAATCCTTCCCCCTGATGTCCTGAAGTGGATAGATAAAGAGGTAAATTCTTTTGAATCCTATACTTATAGAATATTGACCTTTAATGCAGCCGGACAATCATCACCTTCAAATGAAGTGATTGTATATCCTCAATTGCCCCCGGCAGGAGAACCGGTTTCGCCATCTCATCTGGAAGTAATCCCTCTTTCTGCAACACAGATGAAACTCTTGTGGATCGATAATTCCTATAATGAATACGGATTCGGCATCGAACGCAGGATACAGAATAATGACTTTCAGCTTGCATTTATTGTTCTACCGAATGTGTCCAATTCTTCTGTGGAAGTAATTGATACAGGGCTATTACCCGGCACAGAATACACCTACAGGGTTTTTGCGTATAATGAAAAGGGGAATTCCGCATATTCGAATAAGGCATATAATAAAACATTCCCGCTACCGCATGAGAGTCCCTTTCCCCCGGAAATTATAAAAGCTGAATCAATTACTTCACATAAAACCCTGTTAACATGGATCTGTAATGCAGATAATGAAGAGGGTTTTATCATTCAACGGAAAATGAAGCACCAGGAGTGGATAACTGTTCATGTTGCAGGGGTTGATGTTGATGAATGGGTTGATAACAGGGTTGTCCCGGATACATCCTGTATGTACAGGCTTGCTGCATTTAATTATCATGGTCAATCAAACTGGTCCAAAGCATGTCCTGTTACCCCCTGTGTTGAATCAAGGATTGTATTTACTGTTCAACCGTCTGATACACTTTCCGGTGATATTATATCTCCTGTAATAGTCGAAATACAGGATAATCTCGGGAACATAATTCCTGATGCAACGAATAGTATAACTGTTTCAGTCGGGATTAATCCTGCAAATGGAATACTTTCCGGTACTCTCACAAAGAATGCAGTCAATGGTAAAGCAGTATTTAATGATCTTTCTATCGACAACTATGGTCAGGAATATACATTAAAAGCTTCTCCAGAAGGGCTTTCTGCCATACAAAGTGATCTGTTTGATATACTTCCATTATCCTTGACTGTCAAGAATAATGGATATGGTGAAACCATTCCTACAGGTACAATCCCGGTAAGCTGTCATGATCAGATCCCGGTTACTGCCCAGGCCCAAACCGGTTATCATTTTGTTCAATGGATTGTTGATAACGGGACAGCAATGATAAGTAATCCTGATGCAGCCGGAACAACAGTCATAATTGATCATGGGGATGCAAGTATTACCGCGACTTTTGAAATGGATACTTATTCTATTATTGCTTTAAGCGGTCCTGAAGGAACAATAAATCCTTCCGGTGAAGTTATTGTTCAATATGGGGATAGCCAGGAATTTATTATTGCCCCTTTCCAGAATTACCATATTCAGGAAATTATTATTGACGGAACAAGTATAGAAGCAGGTATAGAAACAAGAACAGTACTCAACACTATGGGGTCGGATGTTTTTAATTATACTTTTGATAATGTTACAGGTTCCCATACAATTGAAGCATATTTTGCCCAAAATACATACACAATCGCGGCGAGTGCCGGGGAAAACGGGAGTATCACCCCGGCCGGGGACGTGGTTGTTTCCTGTGGAGAAACAGCAGTATTCACTATAATCCCTGGAGAAAACTACCATATAGCGGATGTGGTGGTAGACGGGGTA
>JAFGQK010000030.1 GCA_016935735.1 Spirochaetales bacterium
ATAGTGGTATTTTAATGAGAAAATACTTACAAACACCACTATATATGGATTAGTTTCTAAGAAATTTGACTTTTTAGACAGCCCCGTTTCCTTTTAATAATGAACAGAGGAATACAGCGTTGGCTACTGCGGCTAAAAATTTTTGCCAAAAAAACAAGAATTTGAAGGTGAGTAACACAGAGAAAGCAGGGTGATTATAAAAAGATTCTTGAATTAACACTTTAGTATTAGTTACCGGTCATTTCCGATCAATGTTATATGAAAATTCATACTTAAGTAGTATACGGTTTTTAACCGGGTTGTAGTATTTATATAATAGAGACGTTGAGAGCCATACATTAAAGCGGGATTTTGGGGGATTAACAGGGAATGGGGTTATGATGTTAAGTGCCTCTATGAGTCCAGGGGGGGCCTGGAGGCTCTTTTAGAGTGTTGTAGCCTGTTTTTTAAGGTTTTTATATAGAGATTGGGGGTAGAGGTTGGTTGTTTTTCGTTAATATGAAACAGTCAACCTTTTTTTTTCTCATTCTATTTGACAGAAGTAAACTTCCATACATTAACTCCCGGTAGACCTGTAATGCTTTACTCCGAATTTCCAGGCCTGGGAACAGAGAAACATAAAGATAAATCCAAGTACCGGGCTTATCCACTGGAACCATTCAGGGCTTCCTATGGGGCATTTCTTTTCAAAAATGGCAAGCATTGGAAAGAAATTAATACATGCAAGCGGGATAACAAAGATAAAAAATCTCTGAAACCATTTATTATAGAGGGAAATCGGGAACTGGGATGTTTCATTCCCTCCATAAGTGACAATATTCATCAGTTCCAGTGTTTCAGTAGACCAGAAGGAAAAAATAGCCTGGATAATAAATAATCCGTAAAAAAGGGCAGATCCCCCGGTTATACCGAACAGAAGCAGGAGAATCCTGGGGAAAGACCATTTGATTACGGCAGTATTTGCCGCCCATATCAATACAAGAAGACCCTGTAAAAATCTCCCGATTCGCAGTAACTGCAATTCGGAAGCC
Source organism: Spirochaetales bacterium (assembly GCA_016935735.1). GTDB lineage: Bacteria > Spirochaetota > Spirochaetia > SZUA-6 > JAFGRV01 > JAFGRV01. Next base: position 1,032 of record JAFGQK010000030.1, read on the forward strand.
GCTACCTGAAATGCGGTTCCCCTGGGTCTTAATAATAGTCTATCGAACTGACCGGTTTTTACCTGTTCTGAAAAAAGATCAAATCCCCGTCCAATAGACTCTGCAATGGCAAAGGAGATATTGATCATCCCGTAAAGAAAGGCTACCTCCGGTAGGTTCCATTCCAGCAGACTCCCGAAACGGCTAAAAAGAAAGACGATCCCGATCAACTCTATAAAGGTGGTAAAAAAATGGCCAATTGTCTGGAGGAGAAATGATATTTTGTATTGCATCTGGCTTTGTATGGAGATTTTTAAATATCTGAAAAAAAGCCTTATGTTTGACATCTTATCCACCCTGGATGATGATTCTCTTGATTCCCCTGGATAAAAGGAAACGTCCTATAAGAATGATTAAAAAAATCCATATAACCTGATGGAGCAGAACTTCAGGGAGTGCAGCAAAAGGAATATGGCCCATATAAAGCCGAAAGGGTGAATCGATAATTCCCCTGAAAGGGAGAATCCTTATAAAAATTTGAATCCATTCCGGCATAAGGGGAAGCGGGACAATGAGGCCGGATAGCATCATCATAAAAGAGGGAAGAAGCCGGTATATTCCTTCCCCGGAAATTGTCCAGAATAATGATATATTGATTAACACGGTGAGTGCGCTGCTTAAAAGAACAGCGGTAAAAAGAGTCAGGAGAAAAGCAAGCAGGCAAAAGATGTCCGGCGGGATGCCCATGCCGAAAAAAGGGATCGTCAGGATAAACAGGGGCAAAGCCCTTAAAAGAACAGGGGCTGTCCGGAAAGAAAAGGCTTTTGCAAACCAGTACCAGTAGCAGTCAAGAGGCCGCGCCAGTTCGTAAGCTACATTTCCTGTCCGGATTGTTAAAAACATTTCTCTGTCAATATTCCATGGAACAAAAAACAGAAATGCCTGCCCAAGCCATATATAGGTGATGGCATCCTGTGAAGACATGGGCATTGCATGGTTTGCAGAGAGATAGAAAGCCTGGAAAATCATAATCCGTATAAAGCCCCAAAAAAGCTGGGTGCCGAAACCCGCAATAGCCGCAGCCCTGTATTGCAATAATGATTGGATGCGTATTTTTACCAGGGCAAGGTATGATTTCATCTTTCGTTTTCCTTATACAACTGGGCAACAATTTCTTCCACAGGAGTACTTTCGAGAAAGAGATCCACTATTGTATGATTCGTTGTAATGTTTTTAATGAGATCTGCCGCAGAGATATCGGAAGGTTTGAATTCTAATACGAATCTTCCCCCGTTCCTGGAAATAATCCGGACATAATCCTCTTTTATCCGGTCATTCGGATCGGCAAGATCCACGATAAGCCGCCTGTCGTCTGTTATCCTGTTACGGAGATCACCCAATGTGCCATCCATGAAAAGTTTCCCTTTGTTGATAACGATGATCCTGTTACAGATTGCTTCGATATCGTCCATGTTATGAGTGGTAAGAAGGACAGTGACATTTCTTTGTGTATTGATATCTTTAATAAACTTCCGGACAGCCAGTTTACTTACGGCATCCAGACCGATTGTCGGTTCATCCAGGAAAAGGATATCCGGCCTGTGGAGGAGGGATGCTGCAAGTTCACACCTCATCCGCTGGCCAAGACTTAAAAGCCTTACCGGTGTTTTGAGAAGATGGGTTATTTCGAGTATTGTACAGAGTTCCTCAAATGACTGGTGGTAAATAGCTTTTTCTATCCGGTAAATGTCTTTAAGCAGGTTAAAAGACTCGATAACCGGCAAATCCCACCAGAGCTGGGTTTTCTGGCCAAATACCACACCGATACGGCTGACATGGCGGATGCGTTCTTTCCAGGGGATGATGCCATTCACCATACAGTTCCCGGAACTGGGCAGGAGAATACCGGACAGTATTTTTACTGTTGTCGATTTCCCCGCCCCATTCGGACCAATATATCCCACCAGCTCACCCCGTTTTATGGAAAAGGAAATCCCGTCAAGTGCTTTTAGATTTTCGTGTTTTCTCATTATTATACTTTTTAATGCACCTTTAAATCCCTTTTCCCTTTTAGGGATAGAGAACTCTTTTTTAAGATTTTCAACTATTATATGGGACATTGTGTACTCGTATTAAATGATTGGAATATTATATAAAATATTATCCATATATGCAATATTTTTGTATAAAATAATCTGGAAATTCCTGCCGGTTCCTGTTATTCATCAATCATCTTATAAGGATTATCCGGATAAACTGGTTTTTTTTATATTTATTCTTGATTCTTTCCTTTTTTTTACGGTAAAATAGCACTGTATTTACCAATCAATTTATTTTAAAGGAACGATACGTATGTCAAATCAGCATGATGAAAGAAGCATAAGAATAGAGAAGATTAAAAGCATAAAAGAATCAGGGATAAATCCATATAAAGACCGCTGCGATACGACTCATAACCTGGAAAAAGCAGGAAAGCTTGAACCTGGTACAAAAGATGTTGAGCTGTGTGGAAGGCTTATGCTTAAACGAGTCTTTGGCAAGCTTATATTTGCCAGTCTGAAGGATTTTTCCGGCCGATTACAGATAGCCCTGAATATAAAAGATATGGAACAGGAAAGATTCAAGTTTTTTCAAAAGATGATTGATATCGGGGATTTTGTATATGTAAAAGGGGAAATATTCAGAACGGAAAAGGGAGAATTAACTCTCCGGGTATTTGACTACAAACTTTTATCAAAGGCGATAAATCCATTACCGGAAAAATTCCACGGATTGATTGATCTGGAATCAAGGTCAAGGCAGCGGTATCTTGACCTGATAATGAACACGGAAACACAGGAGCGGTTTATCAAGAGGATAAAAATCTTAAAAGTATTAAGAAACTTTCTCGATGAAAATGGTTTCCTGGAAGTGGAAACCCCTGTTTTACAGGCAAAACCTTCCGGTGCAATGGCCAAACCATTTAAAACCCATCACAATTCGCTGGATATTGACCTTTTTTTACGGATTGCACCGGAAACATATTTAAAAAGATGCATAGCCGGCGGTTTTGAACGGGTATATGAGTTTGCCAGGTGTTTTCGTAATGAAGGAATGGATCCGAGCCATATACAGGAATTTACCCTGCTGGAATTTTACTGCGCGTACTGGAATTACCGGGATAATATGCTGTTTACGCAAAAATTCATCAAGCATATTATAAAAGAAGTGAATGGATCCCTTGAAATTGAGTACAAAGATAAAAAAATAGATTTTTCCAGCGATTGGCCTGAATATACTTTCAGGGAACTAATAATAGAGCATACTGGTATTGATTTAGAGTGCTGTGAATCAAAAGATGATCTCCTTGAGGAAATAAAGAAAAGGAATATCGAATTGGAAGAGGTTGATGTTGACAAGATCGGCAGGGGAAACCTTATCGACCAATTGTATAAAAAGGTTGCCCGTCCCAAAATGATAAATCCGCAATTTTTAATCCAGCATCCAATAGATCTTTCACCCCTGGCAAGAAAAAATGATGATAATCCTTCTGTTGCAGACAGATTCCAGCTTGTTGTCAATTCATGGGAAATCGTCAATGCATATTCGGAGCTTATTGATCCTGTTGAGCAGAGAGAAAGACTGGTACGGCAGGCCGAAGCCAGGAAAAAAGGTGACGAAGAAGCCATGATAATGGAAGAAGATTTTATCCAATGTATGGAATATGGCATGCCCCCGATTTCCGGCTGGGGTATGGGCATCGACAGATTTATTGCTTTATTGACAAACCAGGAAAATTTAAGAGAAGTGGTGTTATTTCCATTGATGCGTCCAGATAACTCGGCGGAAAATACGTAAGGATTATAGCCGGTATATCCGGGAATACCCTCCCTTATTCTACGGATTTCATTCCTGTTCTGGAATAAAGTGCAATAAAAAAGATATAGATAATGATCAAAATTGATACGATTCCGTTCCAGGCATCCTGGAAATCCGGCAAAAGACCGGTAAGCGGATAAATCAGTGTGAAGAACAATACCAGTGAATATATAAGATATTTAAGCAGTGTTGACGGATATTTTCTGTACAGGAGAAAAGTGAGTCCCAGGGTCAATAAAGATCCAATCACCAGTGATCCCCAGAATCCCAATAGGAAATCACTTAAGGAAGCCATCACATAAAAAACAAGACAGTAGATTGCTGACAGGAGGGAAATCTCAATAAAATTTATCGTTTTCCCCAGGAGTAAAAGGGTTAAGCATATTGTCACCACTAAAAACATAAGGGCATACGGGCTGTTGTTCAGTACCAGGGCCACTTCTTCTCCCGGCTGTTTTGGGGTAGGAAGAGCGACACCCATTCCTGCTGTTGTAATAGAATGGTCCAGCGTCCATTGTACCATTGTTCCCTCGCCATTATTAATTTCTGTAATTTCCATGGGTGTTAAGCATCCTTCCGGATAATTTATATCAGTAACCGGCAGTTTATCGATCTCGAGTGTGAGAAGAAAATTGTTTATCTGTCTTGGGACAGGTATCTGGTAGTAAAACGTTTCCAATCCCCTTGTTTTATATGAAACATTTATTATTGACTTTTCATGTGGTTGCATCGTTTTTTTCCAGTATAAGTTGGAAGGTGATACTCTTAAATTTTCTTTTACTTCCTGCTCATTGTCATAAATCAACATATCTTCATACATGGTCTGGCTGAATGAGAGGGGGAAATAAAATTCTGCTTCTGTTGTATATTCTGAATCATTGATTACCTCGTATGTGCTTTTAAAAAAACTCTCGAACCCGGAATAGAATGCACTCCCTTTCTGCCTTTTCGTTAAAGTGAGTTTTACCTCAATTGCCGAGCTCAATATGCTGTTTTGATCTACCTGTTCCTGTATTTCAGTTTCCCTGTATACAGGGGGTTTTGTAATATCTTCCCGGGGAATTTCTTCTTTAATCGTTTTTGTTATATAATGAGACACTGAAAGCTCTTTCTGGATATGTCCTCCCCCCCAGATATTTAATACACTATTGTAATTCACCTCACTCACTCTTCCGTGTGACTGTCTGAAGGTAACCAGATTGGAATTCAAAATCGCCCTGAATGCCCATAATAAACCCAGGAAAAGCAATGCCTTTAGCCCGGATTCAATGACAATCTGGAGCCATTGCCAGAAGGAAGTACATTCTTTTTCCGCTTTCTTTTGTTTATATGACAGGGCAAATAAAACACATGCTGCAATAATCATCATAAGAGCAATAAAAGGTTGTACGGTAAACCATGCATTTATTCTATCCATTTTCAAGTCTCCTGTTAACTTATTTATTACATTTTATCCGATTTTGTTCTCTGGTGCAAGATTATATCCGGACGAATAGTCGTATTTCAAAAATATTGAAACGCTATTTTGTTAGCTTTTTTACTGTTGCACGAAGTCTGAAATTATCTGAATTTATTTTTAATCTGAGAAATCGGTGAAATCTGTGGTTTTAAATTTAGAATTTCTGCCCTGTAAACTGGGTGCGAACGCCATAACAGGTTTTAAAAACCACGGAACACACTGAATACACAGAAATAAAAGACCGAAAATAAAATAATGAAAGA
>JAFGQK010000258.1 GCA_016935735.1 Spirochaetales bacterium
GATCCTTTCTGGATCTGATGTAATTACAGGTATAAATTATTTCCTGCTTCTCTTGATTTGGGTTGTGGGCGTAGCCAACGCTGTGCTACTCTATGCGAAAATTTTGTTAAAATTCCAAGATTTTCGACCTTGTAGCACGTGCGTTGGCCGGAACCTTCCTGGATATGATATAATTGCAGGTCATAGAATATTTCCTGCTTTTCTTGTTTTGGGTTGCGGCCGTAGGCCGCGCTAGGAAATCCCGTACCTCTGTGTCAAAAAAAGGTTATTATAAAAATGCCTCCGGGCTTCAAAAACTATATGTTGTAATGGTAAATGTTTACGTTTTATTTCAATTGCACGAGGTCTGAATTTATAATTGCACATATAAGGAATCCGGGCGGATTTATATGGGTTCAGCCAACAGAAACCCTGCATAATGATAACTGTCGTTACCCATCATTTTTTTCATTCTACCATGACCTGCTTTAAAATTTTTTACTTGACTTTTCTTTCAATCCATTATTGAATTATAAAAACGTACATTTTTATGGTTTGTTAAAGAAATTGAATAAAACATTCATCCTGGTCATAATTCTACTCTACGCATGTTTTTTATTATCATTTTCACAGGATAATATAAAGATCCCTGAAGCTGCGGACTATATTCAGACTCTTTCAACACGCACCTATCTTTTTCATGACTGGAAATACCGGACAGGGGATGCAAAAGAATATGCATTAAGGGAATATGATGATTCGGATTGGGAGAGTATGGATTTACCGGTTTCGAATTTCACGTATGATATCTCTATATCATATTTTTTCTGGTTCAGAAAAGGCTTTTATGTATCAGAGGAGCTTAAAGGACAATCATTAGGATATGCATGCGGAAAGCTTCCTGAAGCGACCCAGCTTTATCTGAACGGATCATTGATAGGTACTTCCGGTTCCATGCCTCCGGATGACTATTTCGGAACTTCTGCAATTCCACGCAGTTACCTTTTCCCGGGCGGTCTTCTTCATTATGATAGGGAAAATGTTATTGCAATGCGTGTCTATACGGAAAAAACAGCATATGCAGATCTAAAGCTGCCCTTTATTACCAACAATAAAGACCGGCTTCATACCTATTTTTTTCAATTTTCCGTTAATGTTCTTATCCCCATGATTATCGTATTTCTTTCCCTTCTTGTTGCATCATATTTTCTCCTCATGTATCTCCGTAACAGGGAAGAACGGTTTCATCTCTCTATCTGTATTGCACTTTTTTTAATTTCCCTCTATTCGACAGGTCTTTTTGCAGAAGATTTCCCGTTCGGATACCTTTTTGCAACAAAAACATGGTACTGTGCCCTTTTTCTTGCACAGTTGTTTTTCGTATTCTATTTTCAGGAATTCTACCGTATTCACTCTTCCCGGATTGTCAAGCTCTGTCTTTCTGTTCTTACAACAGGCAGTTGTCTTTTCCTTATCTTTGCAGGATCAGTTGATTATGCATATTTTCTCATTAACAGGATACTTTACCTTGGACTTGTCTCACCTGTTAATCTGTATCTCCTTTTCCTCTCTATCTATGCCATAAAAAAGGGTAATCAATATGCTAAAGTACTCCTTGCCGGGCTCAGTATTATTATTATCACTGCAACCCATGATATTATCTATGCAAACCTGAAAATTGAACCCCCTTTATGGCTCACAAACTCCGGGATCGTTCTTTACATTCTTTCCATGTTCCTTACCTCTGCAAACAGGTTTGTTGATACAAAAAAACAGGTGGATATACTCAATATAGAACTTACGCAACAAAAGAATGCTTTTTTCCGGTTTGTACCGACACAATTTCTCTCTCTCCTCGGGAAACAATCTGCTATTGATATTACTGTCGGGGACAGCTCCGCCAGGAGTATGACTGTTCTTTTTTCCGATATAAGAAAATTTACCACTATTTCCGAGGAGATGACACCGGAGGAGAGTTTTCACCTCTTAAATCAATACCTGTTCAGGATGGAGTCACCGATTAGTGAAAATGAAGGTTTTGTGGATAAATATGTCGGTGATGCAATTATGGCACTTTTTTCCGAATCCCCACTGGATATAAGTACGGGGAAAGGCAGGTCTTCCGCAGACAGGGCGGTGAGTGCAGCCATAGGAATGAGACTCCAGCTGGATGAATTCAATAAAAACTTCGAATACGCCCGTGAACAACCGTTGAATATAGGAATAGGGATCAACACAGGACCGTTAATGCTTGGTACAGTGGGAAACACCCGGAGACTCGATACGACAGTTATAGGGGATTCAGTAAATCTTGCATCCAGACTTGAAAATCTTACACAATTCTATAAAGCATCCATTATTATCTCGGAATGGACGTTTAAAAATCTTACCAGCCCCGATTCGATTTGTATAAGGGAGATCGATCTTGTTACGGTAAAAGGGAAAGCAGAACTATGCACGATTTATGAAGTGTTTGAAGTGGATATGGAAAATATAAAGGAATTAAAGAACCGGTCAAAAGAAATTATCAATACAGGGATTAAGCGGTATAAATCACAAAAATTCAAAGAGGCACTTACCTATTTCAAAGAAGCAAGGGCTGTGTATCCGCAGGATATTATTCCCCTTCTCTATATTAAGCGTTGTGTTGCATATATAAAAAATCCCCCGCCAAAGAACTGGTCCGGGGTTTTTACTATACTTGAATAATGCGGGAAAAGGATGTTATAAAAGAGATTGTTCAAGGAATAGGGAGTGGAGGGTAGAAGTTTTATTATAGAAAAATTTGTTTAAAAAATAAATAAAAAGTATTGTATTTTTTAAGCAGATATATATCGATAGTATAATATTGTATTTGGGATTTACTTGCTTTGTCGTAAAAAACGTACACAACAGGGTGAATCGACCATGCTTGCTGGCTGGCCATGGGTGTCAGACAAACCCCTGTCGACCCGGGTTGATTTTTTTGTTCTGCCTGATTTTGTCCCGGTGGCTTAGAGAAGGTGCCTTGTAAAATTCTCAATTGTGCTTCAACCGTGTTGAAGAGTTAAAAAACAAGGTGGTGGATGGTAAAGACCTGCTGAAAAAAATAGTACAGGCGGTTGGGGGGGAATTTACCCATAAGGGTAAGTAAGAGTAAAAAAGAAAAGATTCACAAAGAAAAAAACGGTAATTCCAGAAAGAAATTCTGACATGATTAACAGGATATACAGGATCGGATTTACTTTCATTTTATCCTGCGGATATAAGGTATATTCATGAGTTGCCGGTTTGGAGCAGGATGCGGGATAAAATGGGAGTGTAGCTGTACCATGCATGCTTATTTTATACAAAAGCGGGTAATTATTGTTGAGTAGTGCGTACACTGAACGTTATCAGATTCACCCACTCTGAAGGTATATCATCTATATTATGTGCCTTTTCAGGGGGCTGGAAAGACCTTAATCCAATTAGCTTATTTATTGAGGTAAATGAAATGAAGAAAATTGTTTATTTATTTTTAATTTTTTTATTAACTTTTCTTAATTGTGCTTCCATTCAAATATCGGAATGGAAATCTTTCTTATATGAAAATTCTGATAAATGTGAAATATATATTTACCATGAATGGTCCAATAGAAAAAATGCAGATGTATATCCATTTTATGGAAATGATATTAAACAAATTATATCTTTTATCTCAAAGAAAAGTACGGCAGGTTTCTTTAAATGTGGCTCTACTGGAGAAATTGATTTCTTAAAAAATGGAATTAGTATTTTGGAAGAAAAAATTTTTTTTAATATTGATTGTGAGTATATTGTTTTTAAATTTAATAGCATTCTTTATAGCCAATACATAACAAAGAATGGTTTGGATTTTCTAAAACAATTGAAAATTGAATAACGGCGTTGCAGGTGCAGCCAATGCTGTGATAGAATGATTCCAGAAAAAGTCATTTTAACTATTGTTAAGGAAAGTGATAAAAAAAGGGAGTAACTAAATGAGTTTTATTCGTACTATTTTTCCTAAAAAATACCATCCCGGCATGATTACGATAGTATCCGGCCTGCCCCGGTCAGGAACCTCGATGATGATGCAGATGATTACCGCAGGGGGTATTGAACCGGTAACGGACAACATACGGAAAGCCGATGAAGACAACCCAAAGGGATATTACGAGTTTGAAAAGGTAAAAGCGATAAAGGAAGATACTTCATGGCTTCCCGGGTGCCGGGGAAAGCTTGTGAAAATGGTATCCATGCTCTTGCTGGATCTGCCACCGGATTACTATTATAAAATTATTTTTATGAAGCGAAGGATAAATGAAATACTTCTGTCGCAGCGGAAAATGCTCGATCGTATGCAACATAAAGAAAAGATTGATGATATCGAGACAACAGTCAACTATGGCCGTCATCTCCTTAAAGTGCAGGATTTCTTAAAAAAACAAAAGAATATGGAAGTGCTTTACATCTGGTATCATCATGTTATAGAGAATGCAGAAAAACAAGCCAAACGGATTAAGAATTTCATGGGTGGGGTCCTTAAGGTGAATGAAATGGTAAAAGCTGTTGACAAAGAGCTTTACCGGAACAGGGGATATCGGTAAATAAATTATTCAAGTGATGCCGGTTTTTTCTGTGCATGCCCCCGTGCAGGAGATCAATTTCCGGGGTTCTTAAGCCGCACATCCGGGGTAAAAAAAATTTTTCATTCATTTATAGTACGAAATAACAAAAAAAGTTTGCATAAGATTTAAAGAAATATTATAATCTATTAAATCAATGTTTTTACAGTAGATAATAATCAGATGGGGAGGTTCTTATGTCCAGAAAGACTTTTATGGTTAAGAGTTATGAAATAACCCATGCACGGCGTATGACAATAGGAACAGGTGCAGTGGCATTTGGGTCCGTTATCCTGTGCCGCGGGAGTGACGGTACCCGTTTTGCTCTCTATTTCCTGAATCCACCCAGTGAGGTACCGGACAATATCTACAATCCCGATGCAAAGTGGGCTACAAGTTATCTGCCGGGAGTCCAGTTCCCCTGGTACCAGGATATACTGCGTAATGAAAAACCAGTATACGCCTACCTTAACAGTAATAATCCTGCTGTCAATGGACTGTATACCACCAGTGAACGTATCGGCGAAAGCGAGGAAGTACCCAGCCTCGAAGCCTGGCTATCCGCCCATAGTCAGGTACGCAATGCATTGATATGGGAAGATTCAAGCGGTACTCATCCTTACATCAATTGGTCAGCCGCCAGAAAGAATGATCTGATAGAAGCCTTTGAAGCAGCCTGGTTTGCCGCTCCTGATGATCTTGTTGACCCATTACCCAATGAGGTAACATTAACCAATGACCAATCAATTACCCAGGTATTGTCGCCGGATAATGCCTGGAAATTGTATCTGGCTTATACTGCCCACAGTCTGGCTATTGAGATCAGCGATGCTGTTGCCTGGTCTATCTCCGGTTACAGTGCTGAAAATCTTGCCACCCTCTTTGACAGCCGGAAGTTCTTTGTTTGGGAGAATTCATATTCCGGTTATCGTTTTGATTTCTGGTCGGGTGTAGCGCTGCCTGCGCCGCCTCGTTATACCTATAATTTTCTTATAGGCGAGGACTTGATTTCTTATAACCATTTTGAAACCATCGGACGGCTTCTGGACTGGTGCCGGTTTAATCTGATACATTTTTCCGGCGGATGGGAAACAGGGAATATTGAAAAACAATGGCAATATCGCGGTTTTCCGCCGGTGTCTTGTATAATCGAAGGTACTTTGAATACCGGTCATCCTGAATGGGGCATAGCTCACCGCACAGCCGGCTGCCATGGAACCCTTGGATTTCTCCGGGTGGTTTTACGCTGTATTAATATACCGGTCAGACCTAACTATATATGCAGTCATGCGCTGCCCCATTTTCCAACTGTAAACCAATATATGAGTCATGGTGATGATCCATATAATGCTTTAAGTAAAGGAACCCCGCCTCCCTTCCCGGCAACAAACCTGATGATTACTGCAACAAAGTACAATGAATGGTTTGGAAACGGGGTGAATAATGAAAAAAAATGTGATAATGTTGGCCGCAATGTCCGTGAACTGGCTCTTATCCACCTGCCGCCCTACTTGCTTCATAAACACTGTGAAGACCTGGCATATGGCAGAAACCATGCGGAAAGCGGTGTCGCTGAAATTTTCTCACGTGAATATACTGTCGCTGAACTCGAGGTCATGGACCTGTGGAACCGTATCCAGGCTAAAATCGATGGCTATGGCGGATGCGCAAACATCCCATGATTCATAATAACTCATATGTTGAAAGGAGATAAGCTTATGGCTACTAAAACTTTTCAAATCGGTACTTACGAGATTAAGTTAGCCCGTGAAATGACTATCGGTGGTGGAACTGTTAAATTCTACAGTTACATAAAATGTGCAGGAGGGGATCACACCCTTTTGATTTACTTCCTTAGACCGGATAGCAATAACATGGATAACATTTATCTCGTTGACAGTAAGCTGGGACGTATTGTTGTTCCCTGGGATCAATATCCCGTATATGTAGATTTATTACGGAATGAGAAACCTCTTTATGTCTACCTGGACAGTGAAAAACCCATTAATAACCGCCTATACACAGGTAAGGAACCCATTGGTGAAGAAGAAAGTTAATAAGGAATCAGCAAAAGGATGAAACAAGTCCGATATAGTACTGTGCAATAAGAAAAGCATCAATAATATCCGCAAAACTATCACAATTCACATCCATTGCTTCGGGATAAACGGGTGTTGGATTTAATTCCACATAAAACCGGGCAACAAGAAGTGCATCAACAATATCTATGCTGCCATCATTGTTTACATCCCCCAGCCCGGGTCCCGGTAAAGGAGTGGGATCACTTCCTTCCGGGGAGAGTCCGTTTTTAAAATAAGAAAAAAAGTGTTACTTATCCTTTATCCTGTTGGAAGCAACCCATTCATTCCATTCATCACCATATCCATCATACTTTATATAATGAAACACATCCTGAACATTCTCTATTCTGGCAGGGAACCATTTACCATCCCATTCAACCAGGATCTTCTGCTTTTTTGAATAAACGGAAAACGAAATATCCTTAAGAGAGGTATACTGAACCCATTCATCCCATTCATCATCATAACCAGGGTAATGGATTTGTACCTCTGTCCCTTTCTGCCCGGTAATCCTCACATGGTACCATTCATTTTTCCACTTCGTAAGCTTATATTCGCCTATATGAGTATTATCCGGCAGGACCTGATTATTCTTTATAGAAGACATAATAAATCCGGGAGAAAACCCCTTTGTTGTAAAAAAATTTGACATCTGGAAATCTGCATACTTCATGTTATGATAAATATAGGAAGCAATATCAGAAGCGGTTACTTCCCCTCCCCCGGGTTTGACAACCGGTTCTCCGGACAGGGCATCGCATAAGGACATGGTAAATGTCCATTGCCCGGTAGAAAAATTGGAGGAAGTTGCCGAGCTGAATACGCACACCTCTTTTCCTGCTTTTTCAAGCGATGCCGCAACCTTATTCAGATTACCGGAATAACAACAGTCAGCACAAAAGACAACCTGTTTTCCCGTAAAATGATTTTTAATGATTTCTTCGACAGCCGATAATGCAAGACAGGTGGATTCCGGTTTTGAGGTATTACAGTCGTAATTCAAAAAATACGCATTACCGGTATTCCTGTCCACGATACCATGTCCGGCATAATAAAAAATTAAAACAGAATCCGGTGCACTTTTTTTTGCTATACTGGTAAGGGTTGAAATACAATGATCAAGGGTGCCCTGGGTATCCTTTAAAAATTCTATTTTATCCTGTGGTACACCCCGGTCTTGTAACAGATGAAAAAGACGGGCATCCTGCCTTCCTTCCTTTTCATAGACAGCAAGGTTTGTATCTTTCCATTCAAGAATACCGATAAGACATGCTACCGTCTTTCCAGGTTCCCAGGTTTCTGCTTCCAGGGTAGCTGAAATAACACAAAGAATAAAAATAATCCATAAGACATAATATTTTTGCATTTGATACCCCCTCTGTTATAAAACCATCAGGATACAGGAGAATTCCTCTTTAAGTGAATTCTTATGCAGTGAAAGAAAAAAAACAAGACAGATTTTATCCAAATGTCCTATTATTGAACTTCCATTTCAACAGCTTATAAAGCTTGATTTTTATTTTTACACCCTGTATGCTATTTTGACTTAAAATCTTGTTAAAATAACAAGATTATTCCGATCCGGGCATATACCCTGATCGGAAATAACAAAGTTATTTTGTGCAAAATAGATAAACGTTGGCCGCCAGGTTAATGAAACCAGCATAATTAAAAAAATCTGGACAGCCTGTTAATCGGGTTGTGGGCGTGGTCAACGTTATGCTATACTTCCGCTATCTCAAATAATATGAAGAAAGGCTTTTTATGGGCAAAGGTAAACAGAATGCAATTTTTCCTTCAAGAATAGAAGATTATCCGGAATGGTATCAGCAGGTGATTAAGGCAGCAGACCTTGCAGAATCATCCCCTGTCCGGGGTTGTATGGTTATCAAACCCTGGGGATACAGGGTATGGGAGAATATCCAGAGAATCCTGGACAGAATGTTCAAGCAGACCGGGCATACCAATGCATATTTTCCCCTTTTTATCCCGAAACATTTCCTGGAAAAAGAAGCAAAACATGTGGAGGGTTTTGCAAAGGAATGTGCTGTTGTCACTCATCACAGGCTTGAAGCAGGTCCCGGTGGAGAACTCATACCGGCCGGTGAACTTGAAGAACCGTATATAGTCCGGCCCACCTCTGAAACGATTATTGGTGCAATGTATTCAAAGTGGATTCAATCGTACCGTGATCTTCCCATATTAATCAACCAGTGGGCAAATGTTGTCCGGTGGGAGATGCGGACACGGCTTTTTCTGCGGACTACGGAATTCCTCTGGCAGGAAGGCCACACTGCCCATGAAACAAAAGAAGAAGCAGAGGAAGAAACGATGAAAATGTTGAACGTGTATGTTGATTTTGTCACCGATTACCTTGCCATTCCCGTAATTCCCGGTGAAAAAACCGAATCCGAACGGTTTCCCGGGGCCCTTGCAACCTACACGATCGAAGGAATGATGCAGGACCGGAAAGCGCTCCAGGCCGGCACCTCCCACTTTTTAGGCCAGAATTTTGCAAAAGCATACGATATAAAATATTTAAGCAGAGAAGGAACAGAGAACTATGCCTGGACTACATCCTGGGGTGTATCGACAAGACTTATCGGGGGGCTGATCATGACTCATGGCGATGATAATGGACTTATCCTGCCCCCAAGAATTGCACCGGCACATATTGTGGTGCTCCCGGTAATTCATAAGGGGGATCAGAAGGCAGATGTACTTAATTACTGTGAAAAGGTTGTTGAGCAGTTGAAAGAAGTGAATTTTGACAGCCAGCCTCTTTGCATTGAATTCGATACAAGGGATATAAGGGGCGGCGAAAAAACCTGGTCCTGGATAAAAAAAGGCATTCCACTATGGCTTGAAATCGGCCCAAGGGATATGGAAAACGATGCAGTGTTTATTGCCAGAAGGGACATGGAAAATTGGGGTAAAAAGAGTATGAAGCGGGAAGAATTTATAAGCACTGTTCCCGCAATCCTTGAAGAGATTCAAACAAACCTGCTTCACAGGGCCATTGATTTCCGCGATAAAAATACCTGTAGAATCGATAATAAGGATGATTTCTACGATTTTTTTACGCCGCAGGATAAGATAAAACCGGAAATCCATGGGGGTTTTGCCTTAAGCCACTGGTGCGGGGATGCGGAAATCGAAGAAAAGATAAAAAGCGATCTGAATGTTACCATACGCTGTATCCCTCTTGACCATGATAAGGAAGAGGGGACGTGCCCGTTTACCGGGAAACCGAGTAAACAGCGGGTTATTTATGCAAAATCATACTAAAACTCTATAATTTACCACAAAAACCATGATTTCGATATGAGAACTTTTTATAAGCAGGAATTCTAAATTTAAAACCGCGGATCTCATGGCGCCAGGCTAAATCTGGTAGATTGGGATAAGATTAAATGATCTTTGAAATGTCTTTTATAACCCAGTTGGTGCGAATCCCACCCGGCAAGGCCTGACCTGCAGCCGGAAGCGAATCTTGCACATGTAGGGTGACCGAAGCGTGAAGCGTAGACAGCGAACACAAAAGCCGTGCTAATGAGCCTCGAAAGGCAGTTAAACATCGGAGCCTTCATAGTCTTAATTGTGGGGGCAGCACTCTTTGCCTGGAAACAAGATCCGGGAGAAGAGTCCGGCCGGGGTCGAAGAACAGGGCAAATGTGGAAGGGATTGTCCAGGAACCCGGGAGGTCTTACAGGCTTCACCTGGGAGAGTAGCCGCAACTGGTTTAAATGCGGGATATAAATGAGTCCTGGTCGTCAGTAAAGGTTATGCGCTGGCAGGAGATGGGTAAAGCCATGAGACAAAAGAAGAACCTCGGTGAAGGCGGCGGATTGGGAAAAGGGAGAGGAGGCAGCGGGGTGGAAGCGGATCGGCATGAGCCTGCGGAGCAGGCGGGTACCCTGGGTGGGTAATTATTATATCCGATGAAAAGAATGATAGTTTTAACATTTTTTCTGAAGATGAATTCCGGATTTCAAAAAAGGGAAAAGGAATGAAAATTCAATTTTCCCCCTTGACATTTATTCCCTCTCCTGGTATAAAACGCCTACAAAGAATAATCCCGAAAACATAAGGAACAATCATGAAAAAAGGCCGTGCTTTTATCATAGCAATTATCCTATCTTTTTGTCTTTTCCCGGTCTTTGCGGAAGAGACCATGCAGGTTGTAGAAGAATCCCCTGAAAGCACCGGGGAAGAAGCGGACACGAGCTCGAGCGCATATACACCGGGCAAAGCAGATGCCGGGAACAGCGGTGCATTTACCTATTCCTTCCCGCTGAAACTCCCCGGGGGAAAAAGCAGCCCGGAACTCGCCCTTTCCTATTCTTCGGATGACTGGAACAGCGGGATTGCAGGAAAGGGATGGATGATTTCCGGACTCTCCGTCATGAGCCGGGATTCCTCGTATCCAATAAACTTTGATGAATATGACCACTACCTCTACAATAACCGGAGACTCATCTGGGTAAAAGATAATGCCCCGGATGTCATAAATCCGGGATATTATCACCTGGAGAGGGAAAGTTTCATCCGGATACAAGCATTCGATCTGAACAGCCCCTCGTCCTATTGGACCGTCACCCTGAAGAATGGCACGGTCCTTTCGTACGGGTGTCTTTCGCAAGACCATACAGCAGCCAGCGACGGGCATATCGATGCCATTGGAAAAGGCGGAAAAGCCCGGTTGTGGGCATTGAACAAAATTACCGATATTCATAACAATTCCTGTATTATCGAATATTTTGAAGATGATACAAAGGGAAGCTATTACCCGGTAAAAATCACCTGGACAAAAAATGAAACCTCCCCGCTTTCAAAATACCACACGGTGGAATTTTCCTACGAAGCACGTACAGATTACGCGGTAAAGTATATCCCTACCCGTGTACAGGAGGACAAGCGGCTCAAATGGATTGTAGTAAAGACGGATGACAGGCTGGTAAGAAAATACAAGCTCGATTATGACCAGGGGGCTGTTACGGGACAGGGCAGGCTGACAGCCATAACCGAATACGGTGATGACGGGAGTACCCCTTTTTACGGGGATTTTCCGCTGGCGGCAGGTGATTACGACCCGGATGAATCAGGGCTTCCCCCGGTGGAGTTTACGTACAGTGACGGGAGTACCACAGCGTTGGCTACGCCCACAACCCAAATCAAGAGAAGCAGGAAATAATTTATACCTGTAATTACATCAGATCCAGAAAGGATCC
>JAFGQK010000259.1 GCA_016935735.1 Spirochaetales bacterium
CAAATGAGTATATACTTCAAATAATGCTCCCCGAATTTTATATGTTTCTTCAGAATACATTAAATCTTTCATTATTTTATTTTCGGTTTTTTATTTCTGTGTATTCAGTGTGTTCCGTGGTTTTTAAAACCTGTTATGGCGTTCGCACCCAATGTCAATTTATATTTGATTATTTTGATTATTTTGATTATTATTACCGAGATTATTCCAGGGATTCTTCTCAAAATATTGACAAAATTACTCTAAGGTGGTATAATATAAAACCTGGCAGCATTGAGCATGAATAGAGGGTGAAAAAATAATAATTTATCAGGATAATTTCAAACCTTCTGAATAATTTATATGCAATAAATCAATTAATTAATTCATACCTGTCCGGCAGGTAATGATGGTAAGGAATGAAATACATTTTATAGATGTAACAGCCGGTGCGATAGTAATCTATCTAATAAACAAAATCTGACTGCCGGTATGACTAAAACAAAAGATACAAAGGGGTATTTTTTTTAACTATTTTAAGGAATTACTATGACTATAGAACCATTAACAACTATTGATATCGATATAACCCGGGAAGAAAAGCAATACGGCGATTTATCGCTTACTATTGGTAAGACGACAACGGCGGGTCTCGCCGCAGTCGCCGATGATTTACTGAAGCATAAAGAGGAAGCCCAGAGTCGTACGCTGGAACAGAATATTACTGTCATGGACAGGGTTTGTAAAATCTGGCTCGACAAAAATTCTCCCATGCGTAAAGAGGCCTTGATGGTATTACCGGCAGTTCTGGGCCAATCAAAGCAAATTGTTGAAAAAGATATCGACCTGGCATCACAATTTTTTGCCAGGGAATACCTTGAACGCCTGTTGCGTTTTGAAATAGGGAACAAAGACAGGGGAATCGGCAAAGAATATATTGATGGGTGGATTGATGAAGGACTTTTTTATACGCATTACCATCCACGGCCCGGTATTATATTTCACAGCTTATCCGGTAATGCTTTAATCGTCAACTTATTGAGTATTTCCTTTGGGCTTCTGACAAAGAAAGTCAATATCTTTAAATTGCCCGGTAATGAACCATATTTTGCCCATGCAATAGTACGTACTCTCTTTTCTATCGATCCGTCTTTAAAAAAAATAATGAGTGTGGTTTACTGGAGCAGCAAAGAGAAGGATATGTACGACGCTATTTTTGCAAAAATGAAAGATCAGTATGTCATTCAATGGGGAACCGCGGAGGCTACCTTTGCGATTCAAAATTATTGTAAAAAATATGAAGTTAAAAAATTAGTGAGTCATGGACCGAAAGTCAGCTTTGAAGTATTGGAAAATGTCAATACATATAACTATGTTAAATTGGCCGGTGATATTATCGAAAACGATGTTTTATACTGGGAACAATCGGCCTGTACATCTGCACGTTTTATATTCGTAAAAAACAGCGACCGGAATATAAGCATCGAGAAATTCGCAGAGCAGCTGGGAATAAGCTTCCGGGAATTGGGATGCAAATTACCTAAAACAGCTTTCCTCAAGGAAGAACAGGAAAATTCGCATATAAGTGATAAATATGTTAAAAAATATGAGGATATGGAAGCGGGAAAAATTTTTTCTGCAGACAACAGGGAATGGGTAGTCATATATTCAAACACGATGCCCGGTATTCGTGACATTACATTGTGTTATGGAAGGGTGTTATTTGTCGCACCGGTAAATGATATTTATGAAGTTGTTGAATTTGTGGATAACCATAAATTATCGTACTTTATACAAACCCTTGGGTATGATGGTGAAGATTTGAATTTTTGCAGGGAAATGGGAAAACGGGGCACTGCCCTGATAACATATCCGGGAGACCTGAATTACCATATGGCAGGAACATCCCACGACGGACTGTACAACTTAAAGGAACTTATGGATGTTATAATTATTTGCAGACAAAAAAAGGTGGATTTAATGCAGGATTCTTTACTTGCGTTAAAACGTATAAAAAAATAATAACTACAGTATTATGTGTTATGTTGACTTAACATCCTTTAACAATAACAAGATGTTAAGTAAAACAGATAAACGTTGGCTGCAAGGTTAATGGGACCAGTATAATAAAAGGAACCTGGACAACTGGTAATTAGGTTCCGGGCTTAAGCCACCGTCATGTTATAGTAAGGAGATTTTTATGAATGAAAATGAAATCTTTTCAAAGTGTGTTACCATTTTAATGGAGATTACAGCATTGGAGGAAGATGAAATCAAAATGGATTCGGCTTTGATAGAGGACCTCGGAATCGAGTCCTTTGACCTGGCAGATTTAAATTACAAACTCAAAGAAGTGTTCAATATAAATTCGGAATACGATTTTTTGTCAGTTGAAGGCATCGTAGGGAATCCCGATTTTATTGATGATGAAAACCGTTTAAAGAAAGCCGGCCTGGAAGAGATGCAGAAAAGGGTTCATGGGCTGGAAATAAATGAGGAGATGTTGAAATCCGGGGTATTATTGGCAGATGTCTTAAATATGATAAAAGTCAGTGACATGGTGAATTTTGTAAAGCAAAATCAACATGCCGAAAGTGCTTAATTAAATAAGTAATCAGGATACTGCGGATAAATGCATAACACAAACGCTTTGCTTAATGAATTCTACGATATTATTCAAGATCCCTATGTAAAAATGCAGGAAACAAAAGGCTCGCGTTATTTTGGTTTCAATTGCATTTTCATACCGGAAGAAATAATACACGCTGCGGGCTTTACTCCTGTAAGGATACTGGGGGTGTATAATGATGATCAGTATAATGAGACATACTTTCATCGCTGTTCATGTGAATTCGCACGTAACCTTCTTCATTCATACCTGGATGGTTGTTACGATTTTCTTGATGGCAGTGTTTTCAGCCAATGTTGCGATGCTTTGTTTGCCGTTTACCAGAACCTGGAGAAAATGAGAAAAAATGTCTACTATTTCTGGACTCCTTTTCATAGTAAACCTTCCGGCTTTGGATCTGAATGGGCAAACCATTTTATAGTTAAAAAGATTAATGAATTTATCCATTTTTTTAAGGATAATTATCAAATTAAGATTACAAACAATGATATCCTGGAAAGTATGAAGATTTACCGTGAAAATATATCACTGTTGAATAAATTAACTGATTATTATCAACAGGGACTAATTACCTGTATTGATTATTATGCAATCCGTAAAGCATCTTTATTTATTCGGAAGGAAAAGCATAATGCATTACTAAATAAGTTATTTTCCGGGTTTGACCTTACAGAATCAAAGGGGAATAATCATAATTCAAGAAAGAAGCTGCTGATCTCCGGTTTCCTGAATGCGGATATGGAATGGATTCACTATTTCTATAAAATGGGAATTGAGTTAGTAGCCGATGATTTGTGTTGTTTTTCCCGTTATGCAGGATATGGTTATCCGGCGGATAGTTATCCGGCGGATGATCAGAACACCCTCATGCTGTTAGCAAAGCGGATTAGTTCAAAAAAATGTCCTGTAAAAGTTGGAAGCAATCAACGTTATGAAGACTTGATTAAACGTTACCATGAATCAGGAGCAGAAGGGATACTCTTTTTTATTTATCAGTTTTGTGATATTCAGGCCCTTGAATATGCCCAATTCAGCCATAAATTTAAGAATGAGGGAATTCGTACTTTATTTATTCAACCAAGCCTGCACTATAAAGACAGTGGACAGATTGATACCAGGATTGAAGCATTCCTGGAGATGTTATAATGAAAGCATACTGTTATTCCTGTCAAAACGGGAAAGACCGCAAGGGAGATAAATCATGAAATACAGTGTTGGACTTGATATAGGTTCTACATCAACTGAAATAGTTGCAATAGATATTAACCGAAATATAATCTACAAAGAGAAGACTGCAACCGGCTCGAATATGACCGAGACCGGAAATTTTCTTTTTACTCACTGTATAAAACATCTTGGAGAAGATTTTAAAAAATTTCAAAATATTGTTGTAACCGGATACGGCAGGAAAAGTATTGAATTGAATGATGTGGAAAAAATAGAGAAAACAGAAATATCCTGCTTTGGTAAAGGAGCTTATTTTTTAAATGATAAAATACATACGGTTATTGATATCGGCGGACAGGATTCGAAAGCAATAATTCTGGGAAAAAGCGGAAAAGTTATAAACTTTGCCATGAATGATAAATGTGCAGCCGGGACAGGCAAATTTCTTGAACTTATTGCCAAACAATTCAATATAGATATAAACGAGATTGGTAATTATTCCATAAATTCCACAAAAAAGATTGTAATGAGTACTATCTGTGCCGTGTTTGCTGAAAGCGAAATTGTTTCACGTGTTTCCGAAGGCAATAAGATCGAAGATATTATAAAAGCTGTCGAAATATCTATTGCCAAAAGAGTGTGCGGTATGGCCAGCCGGTTTACTGTTGCCGACGATGTTATGTTTTGTGGTGGTGTCGCAAAAAATAAGGGTATGATCCGTGCTATCAAGGAAATTTTAGACAAAGAGTTATATATTCCCGAATATATGGAATTTGTCGGTGCCATTGGTGCTGCTTTATTCGGCCTGGAACTGGTGTAATCCGGGAGAAGGGAAAATGCAGGATGAGTGAAAAAGAATACAGAAAAGATCCCCCGGTAGCCTCAAATGCCATTTTAAATGGTCTGATTTCCGGCTATTATAAAGAAATAATGGATGCAAAAAACGAAAAAAAGACTGTCTGCTGGGAATATCAATTTCAGATCGCTTTTCTTTATGCATTTGAGAATACCATACCTGTCAATTTCCAATTACTCACTCCCCCGGTCGAAAACTATGCCCGGGTTGCCGAGTATGTTGAAGGCAAATGGGAACTGCCAAAGGATTTATGCAGTGAAGTAAAAGCCCAGATCGGACACACGCTAATGCCGTCGTTATCGAAGTTTAAAATTCCCGAGCCGGATTATTTAATTACCAATCATGCAGCATGTATTCAAAGCCCAAAAAGTTTTGATTTTTTAGCAGATTACTGGAATAAAGAACACTATTTTATGGATAATCCCATTCCGCAAGAAAACCCTTCCGCTTCCGCTACTGAAGACCATATCGAGTATGTAAGCATGCAATTTGAACAACTTATATATGAAATAGAACAGAAATATCATACTCCATTCAATAGAAAACACTTCCTGAAAATTATCGAGGGGACATTACAGTTACTTGTTATTTATAATGAAGTTCTGAAAATTAATAAGTATAATCCTGCATCAATTGACGGTATGGATACCCTAAGGTTTCTCCTCCCGCTTACAACTCTAAATATAGCCAGGGAATATACTAAAATCATGCAATTGTATATTTTCCTTTATAATGAGATATTTGAAAGATATTTAAATAACGAAAAGAACGGAAAAAAGAAGGAAAAATGCCGTCTGTATTGGGATGCCCATCTGGTGCCTTACAAAGTGAATTTTCTAAAAAACACACTGGCAAAATATGGGGCATCGATAATCTTAAATTCCGCCTATGTCGCCACCTGTCCTTATACACGGGAAAAAGAGTTTCTCTTTGACTACCCGTTAACACTGGAGCAGGTAAAAAATAAATTCAGACAATCGACATTATTTCAAAATAATCAGGAACTGCTTAACTATGAGAGTTTACCGACCAGTGAATTGCTTGCCAGGATAAATGCTTTCACTTCCGGCCCAAAGGAATCACTTGAAAAGCGATGTGAAAAAGTGAAAAATATCATAGAGGACTTCAGTATAGATGCTGTTATTATGAATTTAGACCAGAATTGCCGTTTTTTTTCTTTACGGCAAAGACAGCTTCAGGATTATTTGGTGAATGAACTGGCTATTCCGACCCTGGTTATCCAGGTAGACAGTCTTGATAACCGGCAATTCTCACCCGCGCAATTTTCAACACGGATAGAGGCATTTCTGGAAAACATCACTTAATTTACATTATATGGTAAGGAAAAAAAATGGACGAAATAAAAGAATTGGTAAACAACTCAAAACGGTGTATGCGTACCGGTTTGTGCAAGATAGATTTTTTGAATATCGGTACCTGTCCTTCCGGTCAGAAACATCATTATATCAGTTATTACCCCCAGGGACGCCTTGTTATTTTCCGGGCACTTGTCGACAAAAAACTGCCTTTAACCAGGCGCTTAATCGAGATCGCAGATACGTGTACACTGTGTTATATTTGCGACAAACAATGCTATTACGCGATTGAATTAAGAGTAAACAACATCATTAAAAAGACAAAAGAACTTATTAATGAAATGGTTTCAAGGGAATCCATTACAGAAATAGAAGAAGATGAGTTTCTTAAGGAAATAAGGCAAATCGTGGGTACGGAATGGGCAGAGAATGATCCGGCAATCCTGGCGTCATATGCTGCTGCATTTAATTCTATCGGCGGCGGTGCTTCCCTGTATATCGAGCGTTTACCGAAATACATAATCCTGCCTAACAGTACACAGGAAGTTTCTGATATTATTAAGGTATTGAATAAATTTCATATTGAATACAGAGTACGCGGGTCGGGATATTCGCAGATAATGACAGAAGGGGCATTAATTGATTTTGTCCGCATGAAAGACATAACATATGATCCCTTATCTTCTTCTGCAATTGTCGGTCCCGGTGTTCAGGCTTTCAGTTTATATATGTATGCCAAAAAATATCATTTAAGACCGAATTTCGGGCAACCTGCATCCTGTATGATTGCCAATCAAATTGGATCGGGCATGATTACCATTTTCCAGACCCGCTATAATATGATGGGTGACAACTATATTAATGCAGAAATCGTGGACAAGAATGGAGAAATATTATCTGTTAATAAAGTAAAAGATTATAATTACTCCTATTTCAAACGTCCTGATGTCGTTGGCACGACCGTAATTCCATTTATCTGTACAAGAATACAATTCAAGCTTTATGAAAGGCCGGATAATGACAAATCCGGGTTAATCGGATTTTCCAACCTCAAGGACGCTTTGATAATGGCCAGGGATATAGCAAAAAAGAATATGGCGGAGGTCGCAACTGTTTTTGGGGTCCCCCCGGTATGTGATACATTACATATAACGGAAAAATCCGCTCAACTTATGCGGAAAATCTCCAGGGAATACCTGGACTTTGAATATGCAATACTTGTTATCGGGAATACCTATGAGCTGGAAGCGATTAAGGAACTTGCAGCCGATGATTTTATTGATGAAGATTTGTTTGGCGTATACACTGTCGGTGTCAAGAAGCTGCTTGAACCGGATGGCTTGAAAATACTGGAGAAAATAAAGGCGCAACCGGGAAGCTTCAGTGAAAAATTCCGGTTAATGGGAGAGTATTTAATACGTGAGTTGAATAATCCTCCCTGTGAGTTAATAACCGAGTATGTCGATGACGATTTAAAGGAGTTTTTCAGAAAATACTATGAAAACTCAAATGTTTTTAAATCGAGATATACTCTTGAAACCATGTTATCTTCCATCAGAACAACAAAAAGAGGTCATTTTATCGGAACCGGATTCAGGGCTCCCAGTCAGAGTTTTATTGACAACATCCATGTCGTGCAGGATTTTACAATGAACCTGGCGATGGAATTCGATCTTCCTTTTGAATTTGTCTTTTCGACACCATATGAAAACGGTAAATTCATGCAGGTCGAGTGGGATATTTACGTCAAACCTTATGATCCAAAGATAGTTCGCAGGGCAAAAAAAGCCCAACATGAAATATTCCGCAGGCGAAACGCTTTAATAAAAGACCTGCCGGGTTTTCATTTTACCGATACCGATTCCTGGATAGGACTGGCCAGGAAGGAGGCTATTATCTATGAAAACAAGGATAGTATTTTCTAATATTGAATGATAATATAATTAATTTTAAGAGGAGTGGTTATGAGTGATGATATTAAAAATTTCAAAATTCTTTTTGTTTCTTTGGGAAACAAATTCTGGTCAAAAGTGCAGATATCTTTACATGTACTTAAAAGTTACATACTACATAAAAATAATAAAATGCAGATAAATATGAAAACTTTTGATGTTGATGAGTTAAGTTATGCTGAAATAGCAGGTCAAATTGCGGATATAAATCCATCTGTGGTATGTTTCAGTATGCATATATTTACCAATGATCAGGTTATGGGTATAGCAAAAATCGTCAAAGAGCTTAATGAAGATATCATTATCATCGTTGGCGGCGGTGTACCCAGTTTTGAAGGGAAAAAATTATTGGAGAACTATCAATTTTTCGATATTTGCGTTATTGGACTGGGTGAAGAGGTGCTTCTTGCTATCCTCGAACATTTAAAAGAGGGAAATTATGATTTGTCTGATATTAACAATATCATGTATAAAAAGAAAGACACCATCGTTTCAACTCCCATCGATTATCATTACCGGATAAGTAAAGCTGACTATCCTTTTTTAACCGATGACCTTCAGGATGAGGAATTCTTCTTTTTTGAAACATCCAGGGGATGCCGTTTCGGCTGTAAGTATTGCGCCTACAATATGTTTTCCGAGAAAAAGAATGCTATTGAATTCTATAAATGGGATAAAATTGAACGGGATATAAGAGTTTTATTTGCTTTACCGAAATTAAAAAGGATCGCTTTTGCAGATTCATCGATTTTTGCCGATAAAGAACGTGGCTTGAAATTGCTGGCTCTCGTCAATGAACTCAATGCCGATAAACTAAAAAATAAAAAGACTCTCATAGATATTACCTTAAACTTTAATTTGATGTTAATGGATATTGACATGCTTAAGGCACTTAATAGAACATTTATGGGATTCGACGGCACCAGTGTGGGGCTTCAATCTATCGATAATGAGGTATTGAAAAATTGCGCCCGGCCTCCTTTTGATAAAGAGAAATTCCTGGAAAATGCCGCTATCTTATCCGGGAACGGCAAGATACCCATTAATACCGAACTGATCTTTGGATTACCTGGTGATACGTATGAAAAATTCAAGAAATCCTTTGAATTCTGTTTATCTGATTTAAATGCCAATGCTGTTGTTTGTTTCCGGCTCCAGGTGATTCCCGGTTCACGGTACTGGGACGAGAAAGAAAAATACTCTATGAATGCAGTATCTCACCCTCCTTATTCCCTCATTTCATCGCCCACATTCTCTGCCGGGGAATTGAAGAATGCAGAATTATTATCCTTTACCTTCGAACTCATATACAGAATCTTCAGGAATATTAAAAAGATTGTCGATGAAAAATGCTATGGGAAGAAAGTCGATTGTTACGAGACTATCCGTGATATGATAAAAGAAAAGTATTCACATTTCTTCAAAATAGATAAGCTGATTCGTCATGATGTATATGATTATATGTATAGATTAACAGGCTCGGAACGTGAATTACGAAGGCAGTTGTTACGTGACATGAAAGATACGGTAACAAATTTTGTCAATACAAGAATGAAGACCGCATAATGGAAGACGGAAATACTCTATAATAATGAACTTGACAAATGACCATGACAGCATTATTATGCTTCCATGTAATTGAAAGGATAATGCATTGAATATTGGTTTAATTTCGATTGTTCCGGAGACAGTACCTGTCACTTCCCATTCATTAATTGTTTTAAAAAATTTTGGAAAATTGAAGAAACATAAACATTCTATTACCATTAAAAAATTTTTTTGTGAAAATGATAAGAATGAGATATTAAACCGAATTCTATCCGGGAATTTCGAGATAATAGGATTTTCTTCATATCTATGGAACAGTAAATTAATTAAATGGCTGGCGGCAAAGATTAAAGAAATTAATAAAAACATATTTATAATTGTTGGCGGTATTCAATTATCCACGGAACCGGAAAAAACATTGCTTGAGAATCCCGGTATCGATATAGTTATTCAAGGTGAAGGTGAAATACCATTTTACAACGTAATTGATAATTTAGCCAGTAAAAAATATTGTTTTCAGGATATTAAAAACGTTTGTTTCCGTGATGAGAATGGAGATATAAAAAGAAACTCAAAAGATGATTTAATGAAACTCGATGATATTAATTATACTTTGACAATGGATAATGAAGATGAATTGGAAATTGTATCCTATGAATCCTTCAGGGGATGTATATGGTCATGCAGATATTGTGCATGGGGGGAGTTAAATAAAGTAAGGTTTTATAGTGAAGAAAAGGTCATGGCCGATCTGGAATATATATTCTCATTACCAAAACTAAGAACACTGGCTTTTGTCGATTCGAATTTCTTTATTTATAAAAAAAGGGCTTTGAAATTCCTGAAATACATGAATTCCTTAAATGAAAAAAGAAAACAGGAAAGATATCCGCTCATTTTTCCATATTTTGAAACAAATGCAGAATCCCTGGATGATGACTTGATTGATGAGTTATTGAAATTTCCATATGATTTTAAAGAAGGAAAGTTTCTTAAATTCGGATTACAATCCTCTGATAAAGACACTCTCAAAGAGTCAAACCGCAGGTTTAATCTTGAGAAATTTAAATCAAATTATAATAAAATAATCAATAAAGGTCTAAAAGAAGTATCGGTAGAGATAATCTGTGGTCTTCCCGGGGATACACTTGAAAAATATAAGAAAACCCTTGATTTTTTAATATCCGATCTAAATGTCGAATATTTTCAATCATACTTTTTTTCAATAGTTCCAGGATCTTATTTCTGGTATCATGCAGGGGATTATGGACTGGAATTCGAAAAGGAAGCACCACATAATATTATCCAGTCAAACTCTTTTTCAAAAGAAGACTTATGTGAGGCAGATAAGCTTTCCTATTATCTGCAATTAATATACCAGTCTATGAAAAGAATTAAAAGATTTGTAGATAAAAAAGTCGAAAAAGACAAAATGAAACTTTATGAGAAAATAATTGATTTTATTTATAATAATTATAAGGAATACTTCTGCCCCAGCCGCCATTGTTCCGATAATTCAATCGGAAAGGATTTAAGACGCATGGTAACACCCGAGTATCAAAAAATTAAAATGGATATAATAAATGGAGCAATTGATATTATTAAGAATTATAATGAATAATATCTTTCCGGCAGAAGTCTGTGAAGAAGACTTTAAAGCCAGGGTTTTTCCTGCAAGATCCCTCTATAACCTGCTGGATTATCAAGTGATACAATAAGGAATAATCTATAGAGGACTATCCAGGTTCTTTTAATTATGCAGGTCTTATTACCCTTGCGGCCAACACTTCGTTATTTTACACAAAATAACCCTGTCATTTTAACAAAATTTTAAGTCAAAACAATATATAATTTATACCAGTGGGGTGAACTCCCCATCTAAAATAGAGAGGATTCCTTATTGACAGGGGCCTCCGGCTCATTTCTTATAATAATAAGCGGTACCTTTAAATATTATAATTGGGCTTCAACTACGTTAAATCCTGATTGTTGCTTTAATGAGGTGGTTATTGAATCTTAAAAACGATAAAATTCTCCGTTGGAGAATAAGAAATTAATATAATTTAATAAGGAGTATTAAATGAAAACAAGTCAATTTTTTTTCTTTCTGGGATACATCCTGATAATCGGACTGATAACAAGCTGTACTCTGGATGACAGCTCTGCCGGAAATGACAGTACAGGTAATAATGAATTAGCATACAATATCGCCCGGGCATTGTCTGCTGATTCTGCATTGGAGGATGAAATTATTTATAAGGTGTGCCATAAATTCGACGGTGATTACAGTATTTTATTCCGTTATTTAAGCCCGGAATTTGCAAAATGTGTACCGGAGATTGCCAATACATCATATAAAGGATATGAATTGGAGTTGAAAATGCCGATGGCATCCATGTGGTCACTGGATGAAATTGAATCAGCTGGTGGGTTAGTTGTTGCAACAGTACCCTTTGATGTAGATGACAATGCTATTACCAGATTAATAGGGTATCAGAAAAATGGTAAAAAAGTGATCATTACCAAAGAAAATTACAGAACGATTCCTTATATTCTTATCAGTTCCAATGAACGTGTAAGTAAGGAGGGAATGATTATGTATGGTCCGAATGAGGGATGTCATGTAAATGATATATATTTCAGTCCGATTTCTAAAACCGGGCATATGGATCGAAGTATAAAACTCGGCTTCATCAATAAAGAGGATATTCCAGTTACTCTCTATAATCTGCATAATAATCCCCAAATCCTGTATAATGATAATCCTGCTTTTCCGGAATGCCGTGCTTCAAACGTACCTACATCCCCACCTACACCGACACCCACTCCAACAGCTCCACCCATATATTTATTTTCAAGAGTCGGGAGTTATTCAAACGAAATAAAAGTACTGAAAAAAACTGATGAGACAAGCACTCCAGATAACAAACCTACAATTACCTGGAAACAAATTCACATTAAGAAAGGTTTGGACGATGACGGATGGCCGCACTGGCTTGACGGGGATCTTGAGTTGGAATTCAAGTTATACCAGTCTTTGCTACAAATTAATGTCAACCTGGAAACACTCATTAACTTTAACGGCACTGTAAGTTTCGAATACCGGGATTTTTATATCTACAAATGTGAACATGACTGGGATAAAACGAAAACATATAATGTTGATTTTACCGAATCACTCACTATGCTTCAATCTTTTCAGATTCCTTTTACCGACTATTATCTATTTAATAAGAAATTAAGGCTTAAAGTTACAGAATTAGATAATAATAGCTCAAATGAAGTGTATTTAAATACGGATTTTAATATAGATCTCTTTTTTAATGAATATAATGACAAATGGAAGTACTGGCATAATAAAATTGGCTTTTTATTTTCGGCAGACAACTATCTTTTTTTATGCTAAATTCTTAACAACTATATAACCGGATAGTATTAATTCCTTTTTAAAAAGGGTATCTTTATACAAAGATACCCTTTTTCAGGTACAGAACAAAATGAAAATAACTCTGGACATCTCAGATTCCTTTTATCTCAGTACCATCCAGGATGCACAGCGTTGGCTACGCCCACAACCCAAATCAAGAGAAGCAGGAAATAATTTATACCTGTAATTACATCAGATCCAGAAAGGATCC
>JAFGQK010000260.1 GCA_016935735.1 Spirochaetales bacterium
GCTACCAGGTCAAATAAACCGCTATATTCACTAAGCACCTGAATAGTTCATTTATTGGGTTGTGGGCGAAGCCAACGTTATGAATAAATGGGCTGAAAAATGTTTTTAAGCCAAAAATATACGGGAATTTTTATGATGAATTAATTTAAGAAGGAAAAAAGGAATAATTTTTAAAAATAAAATAAAAATTTTTCACATTTGTGCAATGCAGGAAGTTCTTTTGGCCAGTTATAGATAGAAAGAAAATAACTGTCTGAAAGGAGTTCATTATGAAAAAGGATACATCAGAATTTTATATTTTTCATTTTAAAATGGATGTTGAGATGAAAGATAAACTTAAAGGACTTACCTTATATAAAAATGCAGGAAATCTTTCCCGGCTTATCATCAGGATATTATCCATGCTGATTCCTTTTATGGAAAAGAAACATTTATGCAGAGAACAAAAAGGGAGTAAGTATGCGTTTGTACACAGGGATTTAGCAGTAGAAAGGGAAAGTACTCATGTTTATATGGATGACGGATTATACAGGCGGTTAAAGCTTATGCACCAGGATTTAAACTGTTATAGTATGGCTCAATTACTCAGGGAATTTCTGGAGTTTTTTCTGATTGTAGTGGATTTGTATGGGGATGATTATCAGGAAGCATTGAATTATTTGATGGAAAAGTGCAATGCCGAGAATGAAAAATTTCGTTTTTCATATAAGGCATTAATACAATTGTGGAAATTGATACGTCAAAATTCAGTGATGATTCGATTGCTAAATATTTACAACGATAAATTTTGTCCGGTTAAAATCTATCGCCTGTAAAATAACCCAATAACCCCACTTGACACATAATTCCCACAACCTATAATTCAAACTGGCTACTCAATTGGCCATACTATTTTTCAGGGTACAAAACATGCCGGAAAATAAACTCATCATCCTTTATATCTCGGACCTTCATATAAAACCATCTGAGGAGTTCGACCGTTCTGTGGTTCTCGATCTCCTGCTTGAACGGGTGGAAAAAGACAGGAAAGAGGGGCTTGCCCCGGAGATAGTCATTGTCTCCGGGGATATTGCATGGAAAGGAGTAAAGGAAGAATACCAGCTTGCTGCTGCTTTTTTCCATGACTTGCGGAAAACCCTGGAGTTACAGCCGGAAAACTTTTATATCATCCCCGGAAACCATGACATCAACAGGAAAAAATACCGGCCGGGAGACATTCCTGTTTACACCACCATGGCAGAGTGCAATAATGAGCTTGAACACTATACGGCCGATCTTTTAAAGGGTATGGCAGACTATTTTGATTTTATCAAAACAGCATTCCCCCACCTGAAGACTATAAAAGGCAATCTGGTTCCCTTTGTCCGGACCTGTACAACCGTCTGCGGCAAAAAAATTGGGCTTGTGGGACTCAATTCCGCCTGGATGTGCCGTAAGTCCCCGGACCGTGAAGAGATTGCGCTTGGTGAATACCAGGTGAAACACGCATGTTCTGAACTTGAAAAACGGGGCGAAACAGACCTTACCCTCTGTATTTTCCACCATCCCCTTTCCTGGCTCTGGCGGGAAGACAGGCTTATTACACGGCACTATATCAATAAAAAGATTGTACTTGCCGGGCATCTTCACGAACCGGGTGGCGGATTTTTCCAGGACCTTGATGGTGAGTTTTACCAGTTCCAGGCAGGGGGAGCATACCTCGGGAGTGAATCAGACTGGCCGTCCAGGTATCACTATATTACATGTAACTGGGATGAAAACCATATAAAACTCGATTTCCGAAAGTTTGATAAACAAAGACGCAGGTGGGTACTCGATGCAGAGACAGGTGATGATGGGGTAAAACTATTCCCCTTTCCCCATACCCGGGAAAACAGCAGAACCATAACACCTGCCATCCCCCTTACCCCGGTCCTGGATACGTACAGGAACTGGGTTACAGAGAACTACGGTACGATGGATGCAACCAATCTCTATGGCAAAGGAGAAGCCTATCCATTAAGCCTGCCCGAAATATTTATCCCCCTTTATGCCTATGGTTCTAGCCCGGCGCATAAAGGTAAAAAGGAAACGTTTGTACCGGATGCAGAACATGGCTTTGAGAGGCAGAAGCCGGTCAATATCGAGACTCTTATGGCGGAAAGCAGCCTTCTCCTTATCCAGGGTGATCCCGGGTCGGGAAAGACAACACTTTTAAAACACTTTGCCTGTTCAGCAGTCAACCCTGGCGGAAAGGACATTCCGGGCGTTACCCTTTTTCATGTTCTGCCTGTCCTTATTCCCTTAAAGGAAATGAAGGCATTCTTTTTACAGCAGGAAACCGGGACAGGAGAAGACATCCTTGCCTGGTACAATTGTCATAAAATGGGCGGGATCCTTCCCGGGGAGCAACTGGAATTATTCCTTAAGGCCGGTAAAACAATCATCCTTCTTGACGGTCTGGATGAATGCGAACATGAATACCGGGACAGGATCGTGGATGCCTTCTGTGACGTAAGGCTTAAGTATAAAGGCACAAAAGTAATTATCACATCCCGTCCCCATGGCATAACCGGATCTGCTTTTAACAGGTGCAGCAGTAAAACAATCACCATACTGCCCCTGGATTCGGACCATGTAAAACTCTTTATCAACAGGTGGTTTGCCTATGTTTACCACGGTTCATCCGGTACCGGCAGGAAGAACGCAGATGCCATGATCCGTGAAATACAGGATCACCAGGCAATCGGGAATCTTATCCAGAACCCCCTTATGCTCACAGCGTTGGCTACGCCCACAACCCAAATCAAGAGAAGCAGGAAATAATTTATACCTGTAATTACATCAGATCCAGAAAGGATCC
>JAFGQK010000261.1 GCA_016935735.1 Spirochaetales bacterium
ATAATGAGTTATCCAGGTTTCTTTTAATGATACTGGTCTATTTAACCTGGCGGCCAACGTTTATCTATTTTGCTTAAAATCTTGTTAAAATAACAAGATTTTAAGTCAAAATAGCACAGATTTTTCTATCTATTTCTGTGTAATCGGTGGTTTCCCTTTTCTTCCATTAAATAATTTGCGAAGCTATGTTCTTGCTTAATTTTAATTCCTGGATATAGTGCTATTTTCCGGGCTGTAACACATAATATTCCCTTACAACACGGGTTGTAATCTGATTTTTTACTATCACAAAATCCATAGCGAAATCCAGTTCAACCCTATCCAGCAGGTAAATGCCTGAATGCCTGGAATATTTCATGGATACAGTAATCTTACGATTATCGGACACGACCAATATCTGCCTGGGGAAATAATTATTTTCATCATAATATAGAGTGACAGAAAAAGGCATAAACCATTGAGTCCCCTTAAAGGATACGGAGGACTCTTCTCTATTGATGCTGGGTTGGTCCCAGTTTTTATTAATATAATCAGTGAAGAGGTAGATGCTTTTTAATGGTTTGTTATCTTCCTTCCCCACATAATGGTTTTTTTCATTTTTACCGTCAAAAAGATGAAATTCCAGAATCCGCGAATGAATACGTTTGCCTATTAAATCGATCTTATAAAGGGATTTCATCCTGTAGTGGGTAACACAGGTACCATTTATTATATTCCTGTATTCGGTTGTATCAATATATTCAATTGATGCATAAGTTTTAAAGATATAATCAATATAATTATTGTATGATTGCTGAATAAAGGCTTTTATTGGTTCCTGGTTTGCGTGTACTGGAATAGTATATATGGTAAACAAAATAATAATTATGCATACCCGGGAAAAAGCGCGATATAAAACCGCCTGCTTCATTATATGTGCAGTGAGTTTGCACAAGATGGTATTCACCTCTTTTTTACTCATAACGATGAGGTCTCCTTTACCTCTTTTGTTTTTATTATAGCCTTTTTAACAGCTGGTTTCCACTGAAAGTTTCCGGATATACCTGCAAACCCGATATAAACAATAAAACGAGCATGGAATAATTCTAAAATAAAAAAACTATAAAGGAGTGCAAGACGATTCAGTCCTTTTAACCGGGGTAGGATGAAAGAACCTTCCACTACTATTTTACAGAATAAAACTCCCAGGATGAACCAATGAGCCTGGGGCAATAATAAAGCAATGAGTGGGAAGAAACATAAAAACAGGTTAAATAAAAAGACGCCAACCAGGAGTATGGTATAGGAAAGTCTTTTATAGTTAAACACTTTTGAAGCCCATCGTGCCCGTTGATTCAGTAATTCCCTGGTAGTATGTGCCGGGGCGGTTTCAACAATGGCATCTTTATTCCGGCAATATACAATCTTTTTATCCGATTGTGTAACAAATTTATCAAGCAGAAGGTCGTCATCACTGGATTTGATATGTTCGATTCCGCTGAACCCGCCAACCTGGTAAAATAAACTTTTCCGGTAAGAAAAATTATTTCCATTAATACAGGCAGGGTAACCAAGACCGGCATACCCTGCACCCAGTAAACTGAGTGCAATATAATCAAGCTCCTGGAATCGCATTAACAACCCTGCTTATTTTTCATGAGGCAGGCAGACAAAGGAACAAACCGCACCTATTGTGCCTTCCGGATCATAACAATGGACAATGGATCTCAACCAGAGGTCAGACATTCTGCTGTCGGCATCGGTAAAAAGGAGTATTTCCCCCCTTGCATGTGCAATCCCTTTTTCCATGGCATATTTTTTTCTTGAATTATATGGACAGGGTTCGGGCTGGTTTATTATCTTTAAATTCCCGTATTGAAAGGAAAATTCCTGGGCAATAACAAGTGTCCTGTCTTTTGAAGCATCATTAACTAAAATAACCTCGAATCTATCCCCGGGATATCTTTGATTTAATACACAGTTCAGTGTTTTTGCAATACTTTTTTTCTCATTTCTGGCAGCGATAATTATTGAAACAAATGGAGTGTAATCATATTGGCTGTTTCTTAACAGAAATAAACCAATTTGAGCAAGAATAAAATTTCCCGGGTAAATGATAGCCGGAAGTGCGATTAATAGAATAAATAGAATCATTTTATTCCTCCTTACTTACCGGTAAAATGAAGAAGAAATAGTTGATTTTTTTAGGTTATTATTAATTAAATCGTAGTTTTCAGGATGAACTCACCGGTAAAGTTTCTGTCGCCTGTAAATCATATACCCCATAAAACCAGGGGGGGAAAGTGCCAGGATAAGAACGAGAATAAGAAACCAGGATTTTCGTACCACCCTTATCTGCCGTTTACTCATCGTTAAATCCTTGCCATGAAAGGTCTTTAACCGTATGTCGATTACCCGGGGTGTTTTAGTCAAAGGAATATGAAAGGCTTTAAATGACGGCTCCAGGTATTCGTGCGGTGCACCCGGTCTGTTATCCCAGTATACAATGTCGTATCCTGCTCCTGTCTCCGTATTTTGATTGATATAAAAGAGGTCTTCAAGGATGATTTCCTTTTGACCGGGGTTTTCCGTTTTTTCCAGCCATGTATTGTCAAGGCTTTTCGTTTTTTCCCATTTTGTTTTATGCTTGTTTGCCCTTGCCTCATTTACCATAAGGTTCTCATGATAAAACTCATTATATTCATCCTGTAAAAAGGGATGAATATAAAGATCACTCGAACCGTCAACGTAAAGGACAGCCGATGGTATCTTTGATTCCCGGGGTTTG
The DNA here is from genome assembly GCA_016935735.1 of Spirochaetales bacterium. Taxonomy (GTDB): domain Bacteria; phylum Spirochaetota; class Spirochaetia; order SZUA-6; family JAFGRV01; genus JAFGRV01. The sequence continues at coordinate 2,768 of JAFGQK010000261.1, forward strand.
GTGAGTCTGTCTGCAGAAGCATACTGGAAAAGCACCCCTTCGGACCTTATCCCCGAAAAAACGAAAAGCTTCTTCTCCGAACCCTCGACAATACTCTTCTGGTCATCTATAAGGCGGATCCGGTATTCACCTTCCGGCAGGTTGATGATAAAAGCTTCGGAGAGCGGCATAATAAGGTAATGGGGTCTTTCCGGCCCCATCCAGTAATAGAGTTCATTTGACTGCACCTCTTCCACCAGACCGGAAACATCTTTCCCCTGTTCCCTTGCTTTCCTGATTTTACCTATCATCGCATCTTTCCATTCCTGATGCTCTTTCAGTTTTTTTTCCCATGCCTTTTCCGCTTCCCTGTACTCTTCCATCATTTTTTCATATTGTGCCGCTGCTTTCTCTGCATCTGCTCCCTGTAAAACACGCAGGTTTTCTCCATATCCTTCCCCGGATTCGATGTTTGATCGTGTAGACGGTGACTGGTTGTCTGCTTTTTCTTCCGGCATATCTGTATAGGTATACAGAACCGGATCCATAAGAATGGGTTTTGAGGTACTCCCCCGGATTTCAAGTCTTCCTTTAATGGGATAATTCAGCGAAGCAGTATCCAACCGGTATCTGCCTAAAAGCGGCCAGTAATAGATAAAAGCTTTCCTGACTGCAAGAATATTCGTTGTGTTTTCCAGAAAATAGATTACCCCGGAATCTTCCCTGCAAAAGGTTTTTTTGTACGTATATCCGTCAAAAGCGTGGATGGAATAAATGAGGTTCTCGATTTTATCCGGATCTTTCCCGTACCCCGTGGTACAGGGGATGATAAACAGACAGAGAATAACGATTCTGATAACGTATCCCTGAGTGTTTTGGTATGTTTCTGAACAGCCAGTGCTGTTGTAAAGGACATTCATAGTGCGATTCCTTTTTTTCGTGAAATAATATAGCCGGATCCTGTCAGTATGGCGGAAATCAGAACAAGGATAAGTATGTTGATAACGTATCCCGCAATGTCACCATAATCAATTGCAGCAAGTCCGTTCATATAATAGTAGAGTGGTGATACGAATTGCACGATACCCGTAATTGCCTGCCAGATATCCTGGACATTCCCCTGGACAGAAGCAAGAGTACCAAAATGGACAACAGTAAAAAAGCCGGAAATTACAACAAAGAATGCAAGTGATGCAAAACTATAACGTGAGATAACGGAACAAAAAATGCATAGTGAAAAAAGTGCAAGCGAAAGAATAAAAAGCATAATCATGGAAGTGAAGAAAACAGTACCCAGTACGGTGTTTGTTATGATTGCACCCAGTGCGGAAAGCAGGGTAATTGATAGAAGATAAGCAATTAAAAAAAAGAGATTTCTTAAGAATGATCCCAGTATATAGAAGTGTACCCCGACAGGACCGCATACGACAAGTTCCAGTGCACCGGTCGTTTTTTCATATCCCAGCTTGAACAGGGAACTGAACAGAAGATAGAGAAGAAGCGGTATAAGAGAGAGAGACAGGGCAAGGGTAAAGGGGCCTTCTGCAAACAACCGCTCAAGGAAAGAAGCGCCGGATGTCCCGGTAAGAAAGGAAAAAAGGATTTCAAAAAGAGGATTCTGTTCCGGATTTATCCCGTCCGATCTTATAATGTCGGTAAACCCGGAAGCGATAATATAGACAATAACATATCCGAAAGTTATAATAATATAAAAAATGGGATTTAATAGTGTTTCTTTTATCTTTTTCCGTGTTATGACAAGTATTACTCCTGGTATGCTATTCATCCGGTTTCCCCCATGCCGGTAAATTTTTCGATATTTTCCTGGGTAATTGTCATAAATGCCTCTTCCAGCGATGCCTCTTTCTGCTGGATCCGTAAAGGAATAAGACCTTTGTTAAATATAAAAAGCGCTATATCCCGCCTGTAGTCCCTGTCCATGGGTACTTCCACCGAAAGGGTAAGTCCTGTAACAGTACAATGAACTACGAAATCAAGGGCTTTTATTTCTTCCAGGAAACCATCAGGTATTTTTTCCACATCAATAAGGATTTTATTCTGCTTAATCAGTCTTGAGATAAGAACATCCTTGGTGTCTTCTGCTATAAGGGTTCCCCTGTAGATAATTCCTATTCTATGGCATATTTTTTCAATCTCGGAAAGGAGGTGGGAGGATACGAATATGATCCTTCCTTCCCTGTTTTCCGATAGAATAAGATCCCTCACCTGCTTTATCCCGATGGGATCCAGCCCGGAAATCGGTTCATCGAGAATCAGTATATCAGGATCGTGCAGAAGTGCCCGGATAATGGTGAGTTTCTGGAGCATCCCCCGGGAAAAGTTCCTGAACGGTTTATTTTTTACATCATACAGATTCACTTTTTTAAGCAGGTAATCGATCCTTGGGCCCGGGTTTTTTACCTCAAAAAGGGCTGCAAAATAAGAAAGATACTCAAACGCAGTCATCCATGTCCAGACACCCACGGGATGTTTTTCCGGGACAACACCGATACGGTTCCGCATTGAAACCTTTTCCAGTGTAAATTTTTTACCGAAAAGAAATATTTCCCCGGATGTCGGTCTTGAGAGTCCAAGGAGCATTTTTATCGTCGATGTCTTGCCAGCACCATTCGGACCCAGGAACCCGTAGATTTCCCCGGCTTTTATTGTAAGATTGAGGTTGTTCACCGCGGTGAGATCCCGGTATACTTTTGTCAGATGCTTTGTCTGAATCATTCATTCCCCCCGGCAAGGTTTTCAATGTTCGGTTTTACCGTAATATGATAATTAATGGTATCTTTCATTCCGGCCAGGTATGCGATAAGTTCACCGGTATCTTCTATTATGTATACCTTTTGTACAACCGATTCTATCTGCTCCGGGGTTATGGCAAGAGGATTGGGAATCAAAACAAGGTAGTCAATAATCCAGTACGGTGCCGGGGTACCAGCTATTTCCCCAAGGGGTATTGATGCAGCGTACCGGTAGGTTGCGGTAAGTCCCGGATTCCATGTCCACTCAGCTTCCCCGAAGTAGAGAAGTTTTCCTCTTTCAAGACTCATTCCTTCACGGTAATACTCGTATTCTTTGTTCACGAGTTGAACAGAGATACGCGTTAGTATTCTTACTGGCAGACAGGGATGATCGACGATTGCATGTCCGTTTTTTCCCACCAGGCGGATATCAATAAACATATCATCATCCTGCTTTTTCTCGAATATGGAGATACTGTCCATACCCGGTATCGTATGCCCGGTAAGCTCGAGCGGGTCCTGTAATCTGTTTTTTCCCGGGTGTATGGAAACCGGCAGTTCCTTTGATTCATAATAAGGCGCGGATACGGAAAGAATATGGCGGCCCGTTTTTACATTCCTGAATGTATAGGTTAATGATTTGAATCCCCGTATTACCCTGTTCTGAAATCTGATAGTTGAATTGTATACCCAGGATTTTGAAACAGCATCCAGTACCCGGATTTCCAGTGTGGTCGTTAATTTTTGTGAAAGAATAATGATAACAAAGAGAATACAGAGAATGCTTCCGCCGCTTATAAACCAGATACGTTTTTTCATCTACACTTTCATCCTATAAGTTATTTATAACTCAACCCGTATCCATAGGGGAAGAGCGGGTCGTAATTTGTATCACCATAATTAACAGGAAACCGGTCCATGCTTTTTGGCCATGAATAAGAAAGCTTCCCGGACGGATTATAATCCCCGAAAAGGACATCAGCAATACCCTGGCCTTCACTTCCCGGGAGCCAGGCAGCAATGAATGCATCCCAGTATGCAAGATGATCTGTCACAATCATCGGCCTGCCGGAAACAAGGACGACAATTACCGGCACTTCCTGGTCCTTACATCTCCTGATTACATCAACATCCACCACGGAAAGGGCGAGATTTTCCTTATCCCCATGCCATTCAGCATAGGGGAACTCCCCAACGACCGCTATTGCCACATCATGTCCTTTCACCCCATATCCGTCAGGATCATAGGTCACTTTTGTGGAAGCGGAGACGGTATTTTTTATTCCCTGGAGTATACTTGTTCCCGGGATATCCTCCTTTGTCGTGCCCTGCCAGGTCAATGTCCAGCCGCCGCACTGATGACCAACATCATCTGCATTTTTCCCTGTAACAAAAACCCGTCTGATTTTCTTATCAAGGGGCAGGATATTTCCCCTATTTTTCAATAGCACCAGGGATTTTCTTACCGCTTCCCGTGCCGTTTCCTTATGCTCGTTTTTTGCAATTTCGGGCAAAAGGGTTCTGTCCGAAAATGGGTGTTCAAAAAGACCCATCCGGAATTTTATGATAAGAATACGTTTCACCGCATCATCGATCCTGGATACCGGCACTTCCCCGGTTTCAACAAGGGCTTTCAGGGTAATAAGAAACCGTTCATAGTGGCCGGGAATCATCACCATATCAATCCCGGCATTCACTGCTTCCCTGACGCAATCCCGGTACCTGGCTGCAAGATGTTCGGTTCCTTCCCAATCGGAAACAATAAAACCGGTAAACCCCATCTCTCCTTTCAGGACATCCGTGAGATATTTTTTATATCCATGCATCAGGGTTCCCCTGTAGCTGTTGAACGAGACCATAATGCTTCCCACCCCGGCTTCGATTGCTGCCCTGTACGGTTCAATATGTATCTGCCTGAATACTTCCTCACTTACAAGCACATCCCCCCGGTCTTTTCCTTCGTGTGTTCCACCATCCCCTGCAAAGTGTTTTGCACAGGCCAGTATCCTCTTCCGGTCGTTCCATGTCGGTTCCCCCTGTAACCCTTTGATATATGCTGCACCACATTCTGCCACCAAAGGGGAATACTCGCTGAATCCTTCATAGGTCCTTCCCCACCGTTCATCCTGTGGAACAGCGATGCATGGTGCAAATGTCCAGTCAAGTCCTGTTGCCGCAACCTCCAAAGCAGTAATCCTGCCGATCCGTTCGATAAACTCCATATCCCTTGTTGCGCCCAATCCTATATTGTGGGGAAATATTGTTGCACCGTAAAGCGTGTTATGCCCGTGAACAGCATCGATCCCGTAAATGACTGGAATCTTAAGCCTGGTATTTAATGCCATTTCCTGGAACCGGTCATACATCTTTACCCATGATTCGGGCGTATTCGGATAAGGGGCAGAACCCCCGCCGCTCAAGAGGGAGCCGAGAAAGTACTCTGTTATATGTTCATCTTCCTGGAGAAATCTTCTGTCCACCTGGGCCATTTGCCCGAGTTTTTCGTTCAAGGTCATTTGTGACAGGAGATCGGCAGCCCTTTCCGTAGCCGGTATTGCCGGATTTTTGTACGGTGCATCATCCGGTACAGGCCCGGGAAAACCGGTATCCTGCTTTATGCAGGCAAGGGAAAAAAGCATGGAACAAAGGAGGATACATGAACAGATGAAGTGTGCCGGTAACCCGTTAAAGGGCTTTTTCATTGCATCCTCCTTAAGAAAGTACGGGGTTGATGATATAGTATAGTACAATAATGCAGGTTAATCAAAGGGGTAAGGAATCTGCGGATATACGTTTTTATTTTAATTTCAGACCTCGTGCAATTGAAATAAAACCTAACATTTACAATTACAACATATGATTTTCGAAGCTTAGAAGCATTTATATAATTACTTTTTTTTGACGTAGATTTACAGGATTTCACAGCGTTGGCTACGCCCACAACCCAAATCAAGAGAAGCAGGAAATAATTTATACCTGTAATTACATCAGATCCAGAAAGGATCC
>JAFGQK010000031.1 GCA_016935735.1 Spirochaetales bacterium
GAGGTATGGCAGCAGGTGGGTCAGGAAACTCGTAACGATAATAAGAAGATGGCAAAAAGATACCAGGAATAGCCGCTTCCTGTTAACGTACATTCATCAATTGTTTGAATATACTTCTGAATTGGCATGGATAATTCAAAAATATACTATATATTGCTTACATTTTTCCCCATACAGGGATTTCTACATGTAAAACACCCCCTCCCCCACATCATTTATACCCCAAATATATGCTTAAAACTTTTTCCAGGTCTCAATCTATGTCCTCAGGATAGAGATACCTGTAACAAAATCTACATAGAGTCCCTGGATTCAATCTGTGTGCCCGCCTGACTAGCATTCAGGGATACTTCATCTATATTTTTCTCTTGTAATTGTAGTTTCAATATGTATAAAATTAAAGTGCATATTAGGAATTCCTTATATTTTTTAGAAGTAGTTGACAGAAACACGGTAAAAATTTACATTACATTTAATGAAAAGGGAGTAATTTCATGCTTAAAGAAATTATAAATGTAAAACAATATGAGACAGAGGGATACCGGCGCTGGTTTTCGGATGATTTCTTTGATCTTATCATCTGGTATGAAGATAAAAAGATTGTCGGATTTCAATTATGCTATGATAAACAGGGATTGGAACGTTCACTTACATGGCTGAAAGACAAAGGATTTTCTCATAATAAAATCGATGACGGGGAAAAACCAGGACATTCAAAAATGACCCCTATATTGGTGGCAGACGGAATTTTTGAAAAAGAGAAAATTGCAGAGGCATTTAAAAAAGCGAGTAAGAATATTGATCCGGTAATTTCATCTTTCGTTTATTCAAAACTTATAGAATATCCGGAGTAATAATTAATAGCTGATTTTACACAATTAACAATTGCTAAAAGAATTCTTGAATAAGGAAACCGGGAAGCGAGGTGTACTATACACCAGGCTTCTTTGTGCCCTGAAACGATGGCTGCCAACAGCTCACATTTCTTTGGGTTTTAATCACTATAATATTTTCCTCGGTTCCCGGCTTCCTTATAAATAATCTATTGTTTTCACTGTCTATGTTCTTCCATCCAAAGAAAGGTTATTTTTATCTTGATCTATTGATTAAAACCAATGAATATACTATAAAATTGAAGGAGGACTCAATGATTAGAAGAAATGAAGATATGATAAAAGAAGTAAGGGAAAAGATGAGGGATGGGTGCGGAAAAGTGGAAATTGTTCATGTGTTTAAAAAAGAGGAATTAAAGGGGAAAGCCAGGCTTTTTGCCCGCATTATCCTTCATAAAAACTGTTCAATAGGGTTTCATACGCATGAAAATGAAGAAGAAATTTATTACATCCTGTCAGGAATTGCAACAGTAAATGATAACGGGACAACATATGAAGCAAAAGCAGGAGATGCCATCCTTACCGGAAACGGTGCCGGGCATTCGATCGAAAATCAGCAGGACAGCCCCCTCCAGGTTCTTGCTGTCATTCTATTATATTCATAAGGATTACTATGTTTTTTTTCCGAAAAAAAAATAAGCCGGATTCATATGCACTGGTCCAGGAAAAGTGGAAAACAGGATTCGGCTTCTGGGACAAGAACAGGTTTGAGGTTCAAAAGGAAGATACCTATGAATCCGGGACCGATAAAAACAGGTTTTTCCTGAAGTTAAAGAAAAAGAACCATTTTGCCTGGGTTTTAAGCGAATTGTACCGCTACAAAGATTTTCATATGGAAGCAGATATTGAATTTGATGAAGAAAATCCTTACTCTGCTTCCGGATTCATCCTGCGGTACATTAATGATGAAAACTTCTATTATTTTCTCATATCAAACAGGGGACGTTTCCGGTTCGATCTGGTATTTAACGGAAACCCCATGAAAAGAATCGATTGGACAGAATCTCCCCTTATTACAAACAAATTAAATTCAGTAAGGATTATTGCCAGGGACACCTTTTTTTCTTTTTATATTGATGATGAATGGATTGCAGAAGTGGAAGACGATATCCTGTTCGAGGGGAGAATAGGATTTGCTGCCCAGAATTATAATGAAAGCCCCGAAGCCCTTTTTTACCTGAACAATTTTCTTATCGAATCCCGGCCTATAGAAGTGGAAAAGCATTTTGAGCGATGGACTGCACATATTCCACAGGAGCCGGAAGCGAGAATACGCCTGGCAAAAACATTGTATACCATGGGTGCATTTCCTGCTGCAACAATACAATTAAAAAAGGCATTACGGCATAAAAAACCGGATGCGGACGATTTCTTTCTTTTCTGCGAGATGTGCGTGAACATGGGAATGTACGATCTTGCACTGGAAACAGCAGAAAAGTGTCTTGCCCTTGAGCCTTCAAGGAAAGAGGTGATTCAGGAAAAAGGGAATATCCTTTACCTGCTGAACCGTTTTCTTGATGCAAGGGACTATATAAAGGAAAATATATCCGGATTTGAGGATAATGCCACTATTTGGAACCTTCTTGGCAATTGTGAATATTCCCTTGGAAACTTTCAAAAGTCACAGGAAGCTTATGAGACTGCAATTTCAATCCAGGATTCCATGCCGATTTTTTTCAGGAATGCCGCACGTGCTGCGGAAATGAATGGCGATAAGAAAAAAGCCCTTGATTATTTTGTCAAATCATCCCGGCTTTTTTTCCGGGAAGAAGCATATAATGAACTCTATCCGGTTTTTAACAGTGTCCGTAAAATTGACCCGGATAATAATGATGTAAGGGTTCTTGAAGGAATGATTCTTTTCCTGGAGAAAAAGTATTCACGGGCAGAAGAAATTTTTAAAAAACTCATCGAACAAGGATACAGGGATTCAAGTATTTTTTACATTAATGGTATTATAAAGATGGAACAGGGGAACAGGGAAAGGGCCATTGAGGATTTTACAAAAGCATGTGAACTTGAAGATTCCTTTTACCTTTACTGGCTCCGGTTGGGAGAGACAAAACTTCTTATTGGCCAGGACCCTGAATTTGAGTTAAAAAAAGCACTGGATCTATCACCGGATGATCCCTGGGCGCTTAATCAGTATGGGCTTTATCTTTTACAAAAAGGGGATGATAAAACAGCCGGCGATTATTTTACCCGTGCATTGGAAAAATTACCGGACGAAGCAGATATTGCCATCAACCTTTCCCAGAGTGTATACAATCTTGGACAGAGAGGAATGGCTTTTACCTTGCTTGAGACCGAGGCGTTTCAGAATAATCCGAAGATCAATAATCACAGGGGAAATCTCTATACACGGGAAAGGGATTACCAGCGTGCGGTTCACCAGTATGAAAAAGCCCTGAACCTGGACCCGGGAAACCCGGCCTATCTTGAAAATTGTGCAAAAGCATGTATAGAAGCTGACATGATTATGCACGCAGAAGGGCACCTGACAAAGCTCTTTGATATTTCTCCCACCGCACCGGTGTATAATTTGATTGGATATCTTGCATTAATACAACGGGACTGGATCCGGGCAGGGGTTGCTTTCCGGCAGGGTCTGGAACTGGATCCGGAAAACGGCGATATCATGGTGAACATGGCAAGCCTTTATCTTGACCGATCTGAATATGAACAGGCAAAAGAATGGGTGGAAAAAGCACTCCGGAAAAATCCGGAAAATACCGATGCCCTGCAAATAAAGGAAAGAATCCGTTTGAAATTCGAGATAAAATTTGAATGTGCTACCTGCCGCCGCCATTGGTGGGCACCCCGGAATGTCTCTGCACAATCACCGATAAGAATACACGGGGAACCGCCGGGAGATGCCCCTGCCGGGAAATGTGAGACATGCGGGAAAATTTACTGTATAGAATGTGCACAAAAATATTTAAAAGACAAACGGTTTGTCTGTCCTGACTGCAATCAATTCCTGAAATTATCCGACGACTGGCTTAAATACCTGCTGCTTGAACGAATAAAAAATATGGATAAATGATTTCCCGAATTGTATTTCCATTGTAACTGATGTATATTCTCTATATACTCATTTAAGGGGCATATATGCATATATCTATCCAGACTGTTTTTTATTCTCTTTTTATCGTAATGGTTTTATTGTTTTATGGCTGTCCTTCATCAGATAATGGGGATTCATCTCCCGAATCCACACCCGGACCGACAAGTACACCTGTACTGACAAGTGCACCAGGTCCCGGGAATTATATCTACGACTTTAATGACACCGATCCCGGATGGGTAACAACACTGGACTGGGAATGGGGCACACCGGGAACAATCATTGCTAAACCCACGAGTAATCCTGATGCTGTAAATCCTTCCTCGAGTGATGGGAAGTGTTATGGAACCGATATGGACGGCATCTATGATCATGATGGGGATACCAATGCCGGTAATAATTTTAAAACATACTATTGCCAGGTCGGCCCTCATGATCTGAGTATTTTTTCAGAAAATATAGAGCTGCGATACGATATCTGGTACAATGTTGATCTGGATATGGATTTCATTCAAATCCAGATAAGTACGGATGGAATCAACTATGCTATGCTCCCCATGACATCTCCTGAGTATTCCGCTACAAATAGTATTCCGGATACCTATACGGGGGAATTGACTACCTGGACGGCTGTCCGTGCAGATCTGAACAGTTATGCGAGTGAAACAGCCGTTTATATCCGCTGGTGCCTGGAAACAGATACGAATTCCGATTATGATGACGGCGGGCTGTTTATCGATAATGTGGAAATCGGCTATTTTTACATTGAACCGACATCCGTACCCACAGCAACCCCGGTGCCTACGGATACGCCGGTACCCACGGCAACCCCGGAAGCAACGAATATATTCATGGATTTTAACGGTACCGATCCCGGGTGGACAACAACACTTGACTGGGAATGGGGCACACCGGGAATAATTTCTCCTACACCCCCGGGAAACACCGGGGCAGCGAATCCCTCTTCGAGTGACGGCGAGTGCTACGGGACAGATATGGACGGTATCTATGATTATGACGGGGATCCTGATGCCGGAGACAATTTCAAGACCTATTATCTGGAGTACGGACCTGTTGACTTAAGCGTCTATGCCGGTACTGTAGAGCTGAGGTATGACATCTGGTATGATGTTGATACGGATTTTGATTTCATTCAAATTCAGATAAGTACGGATGGCTTAAACTATGCTATTGTTTATATGATCGATGAAGCATATTCTGCCAGCAATTTCATCCCCTACACCTATACAGGCGAGAGAACCACCTGGACTGCTGTCCGTGCGGACCTGGCTGCCTATGCAGACGAGACCCATGTCTATTTCCGCTGGTGTCTTGAAAGTGATTCGGATGAAGCCTGGAATGACGGCGGGTTGTTTATCGACAATGTGGAAATCGGGAGTTTTTAGGAACGCTTTTTCTTAAAACGGGGATAAAAATATCTCATTTTCTTTCAGGCAATAGCATGCTGCAAAAACGTCACCGGTAAACACCCCTTCATTTGCCTTTATGATTCGGATGTTGATGATGTTACCATCCATGGCCATTACTTTTAACCCCTTTTCCCTGTCTGCACAGATAATGGTACCGGGTTGAATCCCCTTATCAACCGTATCCGGATTCTCTTCCACGGAAACCTGCAACAGATGAAAAGGGATACCCCGGAGATTAACTAAAGCCCCGTCAAATGCCGGATTGGCTGCACGAACCAGGGCCTGTATCTGGCGTGCATCCTGGATAGTCCAGTTTATCATAAGCTCCGTCCCTGCAGGACGGGTTGCATGAAAGACGATCGTCTTTTCCTGCGGTAAAAAAATCATTTCCCCGGTGTCGCTTTCGAGTTTATCAATAACAGCGATAACCGCTTTCTGTGCTGCCATGGATAATTTATTCAGATGAAGACCGTAGGTATCATCCGGGAGAATGGGTACCTTTTCCATATGCAGAACAGGCCCTGAATCAAAGCCGGGATCCATCCTGTGAACTGTTATGCCCCCGTATTCTTCCTGGTTATAGATCTGCCAGAAAATCGGTTCAATCCCCCTGTATTTGGGAAGAAGACCCGGATGAAAATTGAGGAATCCGGCAGGGGGGATGGATAAAATTTCAGCAGGAAGCTTATAAGGAAAGGTCATGACAAAAGCAATACCGGCGTTTATCCGGTTTAACCAGCCGGAAAGTGTATGATATTCCACGGGCTCTGTGATGACAATAAAAGGAATATCCCAATCTTCTGCCACCCCCCGGATATTTGCATGAATCGAATTGGTTTTATCCGGCACCACGACACCGGCAAGCCATCCCCTTTCTTTTAATGCAAAAAGAGAGGGGACAGCCATCCAGTGATTGCAAAAAAAGGCAACCCTGACCACTATTGCCTTGGCGGATAATAACCTTGAAGTGCGATAATATAATTCAGACACTGCCAGGGGGGCATATTTTCATGTCCCGTGTTTCCCCCTGCACTCTGAATCGCCACATTCACTGCCAGTGTATGCTGGGTAGATATCGCACTCGGATCCATATCTGCATTTGCCTGGGTTCTTTCATACACTTCGGCCTTCGGATCGACCCCGGATTCCTGCTGGGCCAAAACAGCATTTCGCGGACTTGTGGTCGTTGCCTGCCCATTATAGCACCGCAGGCTGGAGGTAATCTCTCCTGTTAATTCCGCAGTGCTCTCATGATTATGGGCCGGCATTTGCTGGATTCCAAGTGTTACCTGTTCGTACCCGCCTATCTGTCCGATCGATCTGGGTGTTCTGCCCGGCCCGCTTCCCGAACCGAGAACAACCCTTCCTCGTAGATCCGGCAAAGCAAAGGTAGTGCGGCCGTCACCACCATACATGGTGCCAAGAAGAGAAAACAGGGCAGTATACTCGTTTATTGCCAGGAGCTGGCCCCAACAAAAAGCCCAGTTCATAGGAGCATAGTTACCTCCGAACAATGTTATTTCAGCTAACATCGGATCTCCCATAAAACCTCCTTATTCATAGTCTTAATTCAGAATACACTTTATAATGTATCCCGGGATTATCCTTTATACGGAACGAAAACTCAAGAATATCACCCGGCTTGAATTTCAGCAAATCAAAAGCAAAAAATGGAAATGTAATCCCGGATTCCCTTTCTTCGATTATGACATTCCGGTTCAGCTTGATATGGGTAAGAAGTACCAGAATGTTTTTGTCATGTGCTTCATCCGGTATGCGGATCTTCGGTCCTTTAAAAGACAACCCATCATCCGTTAATTTATACTTTACGTCTTTTGTAAGTAAAAAGACGGTATCAAGGCAAATCCGTGCCCGTTTTATTTCTTCTTTTGTGAGCTTGTTTTGCAGGTATGTAGCTTCCTGCTGGAAATCACTTAAACAGGCAGACACGGCCACCTCTTCCGGGATAATAACACCACCTGCTGTCAGGAATGGTGTGAGATTTTTTATAATCATTACATGGGGCTCCCGGGAGAGTGCCCTGTGCATTGTTTCGGTAATAAGAATATGATACATCCTGTCTTCCGGTTTATACGCTGCAGCATCACATACGATAAAATCCGTAAAATAATCCTCTATTTGAAACTCCCGGGCGATTTCTTTTACCGCATCAATGGAACGTTCGTGAATATCCAGTAAAGTAAATTGAACATCAGCAGGTGAATATCTCCAGGTAAAAGGCAGGACAAAAGGGGCAAAGGGACCGCATCCGGCATACAATACGTTTACCGGCTCTGCCGTGTGCTTTTCTTTCTGCTGTTCAATTTCTTCCTGCAATGCCCGGATATATTTTACCACCCTGATGGTATCCAGGGTGCAATCGGCTGCATAACCAGGGGACAGGGCAAACCCGGAAGGCAGACTGGTTTCATACTTTTCTTTCGGATTTTTTATCGCTCCTTCTATACCTGTTACCATACCCAATACCGTATGTAATGCCATTGTTGCCCTGGATAATTCTTCATTTGAACTTTGCCGGTTTAAAAGTATCTGTGAAGCTTTCCGGAAATATTCGACAGGGGATTCTGTTAATAGGATGTTTTGCATCACCTGCGATCATAAAATGTTCCTGCAAAGTTGTCAAGAAGATAATCTGCATGGTGCGATATTTCTCTGCCGGAGGCTCTTGTTGCAATAAGAGCTTTCAGGTATACTATGGGAAAAGGAGGAACATGGGTTTTAAAGATATTGCAGGAAATTTTGTAAAAAACGCTCCTGTAGGACTTGTAATTATTGACAATCATAACGAGGTGATTTTTACCAATTCTTTTTTACAGAAAAGAACAGGGTATGAGGAAAAGGAATTAAAGGGAAAGGGATTTTTTAACAGACTTTTCCCGGATGAACAGATCAGGGAAATTGTTATTGGAAAGATCGCGGCATGTATGAAAAGGCCGTTTGAGGATTTTCAGGTAAGTATACAAAAGAAATCCGGGAACAAAATATCTGCCAGTCTTTCCTGTTCAGCATTTAAGCAGGGGATAAGAACCATGTCTGCCTGTGTTATTCATGATATGACCAGGAGGGATATCTATGAAAAGGTTATTGAAGCAGGATATGATGATCTTCAGCAGGCAACTATAGACCTGGAAACTGCAAATAAAAAGATTACTGAACAGCAGGAGATTTTAAAGGCATATAAAGACAGGATGACACGGGAGCTTGAGATTGCAACAAGTATTCAGCATGCAATTATACCGAAAGAATTTCCTTTGAACGAAAAGATCGAAATTTGGGGCACCTCCATCCCGAGTGAAAAACTTGGCGGTGATTATTTTGACATCTTTTACCTGGATACCAATGTCTATGGTATCCTTATCGCCGATGTTGCAGGGCATGGGGTTGCCGCGTCCCTTCTTACCACAATGCTTAAAGCTTATTTTGAATATTACACAAAACACCACAGGGATCCGGCACATGTATTTTCCCGTGTAAATCAATCTCTCTCTTCCATCCTGGGCGATTCCGGTTTTTTCCTCACTGCTCTATACTGTGTACTCGATTTTAATACCATGACAATCACAAGCTGTACAGCAGGGCATGAATCTGCAATCTGTTTTCACCCCGAGCATAAAGAACCTGTCCGGATCGGGGCAGAAGCAAAAGCACTGGTACTTGGTGTTTTCCCGGAAGCAGTGTATACATCTGTCTCTTTCCAGTTGATTCCCGGATGTAAAATCTTCTTTTATACAGACGGGATTACCGAAGCCCGGGGAGAAACCGGTGAGTATTTTGGCTATAAACGGCTTGTCGATTACCTGGACAACTACTTTAAAAACAACCCGGGAAAAGGTGCAAAGGAATGTATTATTGATCTTTTTTCTGAAATAGATTCTTTTTACGGGAAAAATACACCGAATGATGACAGGACTGCTGTTTTTATCAGAATTCACCAATAAACCTTTCCTGCTTCTTTATAAATGAGAAGAAAGCTGTAACTCTTCCTGTTATTGTAATTCTTCGTTCATTATGATACAATAAGATCTCCGGCTATCTTATAGAGAGGATAAAAGCGAAATAACATGGCAAAAGATAAATCATTTACAGGTATAATCCCACACAAAATCAACTATAAAGGAGAAACCTTCCTGGGTATACCCACGGGAATAACCAGTAAAAGCTTTTCCCTTACAAAGATTATTACAATAAAGAACAGGCCCGGATGGATAGTGAGGGGAGATTCAATAGAAGAATGGAAGATAGCAGGGTTTTGCCAGTATGAGGAAGAAACCTTTTTATATGGTCCTTTTGCAGAAGGCAGGTCCCTGGAAGAACTTCTTACAATGGAAATATATGAGTTTCTGCCTTTTTTTTATTCACTTGTTTCTTCGGTAAGTGTTCTTGCAAACTATTTACGGGATGAATATTCAAAGAATCATCCGGATCAGGAAGCCCCGCTTTTCCGTATTTTAACTCATTCCGTGTTCTTTCTTAATGACGGGGGAATTCTCTTTTTACCCCCGGATATTATGAAAGAACTGATGGAGCTCCGTCCCCTGGAAGATAAAATCCGGTTTTTTTCTGTTTGTAATCATCCTGACCGGATGGGCGAAAAAAATCTCTCCTTTTCCATAGGTGTTTTTCTTTACAGGGTAATGACCGGTAACTTTCCCTTTTTATCTGAAAATCTAAAAGATTTACACCATATGATAAGGGAATTATCCATTCCATCACCCCGTATTGTACGGCCCGGATTAAAGAAAGAGGTACTTCAGCTTATGAGTGATTCCCTTGATAAATCCAGTCCTGATATCCCTTTATTAAAAACATGGGAAAATTCTGTTAAGACCTGGATCGATGAGGGTATTGAACAGGAGATTTCTGAAGAAGAAAGGCGTATTGTAAAAGAAACAGAAAAACAAAAGAAGGAAAAGGCAGACAAACTGTTTCAATTTAAGGTTTTTCTGAATACGAATCTCGCAAAAATTGCAATTATATCCATTGTTGTTATTATAATCGGGTTCACAGCCGGATTTACTATCAAGAATATCTTTTTTAGAACAAGGGTTACTGACGGATTAAGCCCTTATGAAGTGATACAGACTTATTTTAACAGCATCAACTCCCTGGATTATAGCACATTGTCCGACTGTGTTATAAAGGATGCCGGGAAAAGCGAATTACAGGTCGTGGTGAATCTTTATGTTCTCACAAGACAAATGGTTGCCTATGGCGATCCTGTCCCGTTTATATCAGCAAAAGAATGGGATAAAAAGGGAAGACCTGCCCTTGCACTATATACACCGATGTACGGAATGATAGATATAAAAACACAGCAGAAAAGGGACGAACCTGAACCAATATTTCTTGTATCGTATGAAAAATGGTATACAGAAACAGAAAATACAAACCAAGAGATTACCGGGGGAACTATTAACTATTACGGCTCTGCTATTACTGAACAGTTTTACCTTAAGAAAGAAAGAAATGCCTGGGTTATTTACAGGATCGAGGAGCTTGAATGGGAGGTCTTAAGCCCGAAAGCTGCGGATTAAAAAAAATCTTTCTTTTCCAGGAAATAGAGGCCGGAATAAATTTTGGGATCGACTAAAACACCCTTTTTTCTTTTTTTACAAAGAAACATACTCACTTCCTGTAGAGGGATTTCATATACTTTTATTGATTCCGTATGATCACCCCCCCCGGCTGTTATTTTTTGTAATCCTGTGGCATAAAAAAAGGTGATAATTTCAGAACTCAAACCGGCGGAAGGTGGACCTTCTAAAATAAAATCCATATGGTCTGCTTTATATCCTGTTTCCTCGAGAAGTTCCCGTTTTGCAGCAGTCTCCAGCAGTTCATTTGGGTTTTCATGCAGGTCTCCCACCAGTCCTGCAGGAAATTCAATAACAGATTTCTGAACAGGAATTCTGAACTGTTCAACAAGAAGAAGCTTCCGGTCTTCTGTCACTGCAATAATAACGACAATCCCTGAACAATTTGAACGCTCTACATATTCCCATCCCTGGCTGTTTATTAACCTGAGATATTTGCCTTTAAAAGCTAAATTTGTTTTATCAACCATGGTTTTCTCTCTGTACTATCAGGCTGTCATGATCTTTATTACAGATTTTACTTGATTATTGCCTTTCGTGCAAGATTTAATCTACAAATTTGTTATACCTGTCCAATCCATTATTGCCGGCAAATGAAAGATTTTTTCTTTCCATAATACACCATATTCAAGTGATCGGTGGCAGGAAAAGGTATAACAACAATTCTCTTTACCGGGGTACTGATTCCTTCTTTTCCTGACTGTCCTTGTATGGGGGGAAATTTTCTTCCACGGTGATATGAAACATTTTTGGAAGATGCTTTTTATGGTAATTTTTTTACTCCATATGGTTATAGACTCTATTATCCACCTCTCCCCTGTGCTTCTACATACTCAAGTGACTGATGCCGGAAATAGGTATTGTATAACCGGGCATAATGACCATCCTGTGAAAGAAGCGATACATGTGTTCCCTGTTCGATAATTTTACCGTCCTGTATAACAATAATCCTGTCTGCTTCCTTAATTGTTGAAAGCCTGTGAGCAATAATCAATGCTGTCCGGTCACCCAGCACAGTCCTGAGTCCCTCTTTTATCTGTATTTCGGTAAAAGGATCCACACTTGCCGTTGCTTCATCCAGGATAAAAATTGCCGGATTCTTGAGTAGTATCCGGGCAAGGGCTACAAGCTGACGCTGTCCCATGGATAGACGGGAACCCCTTTGACCCACATCCGTATCCAGACCTTCGGGAAGATCGGAAATCCACTCTCCGCTTCCTACGTGTGTGGCAGCCCATTTCACCTCATCACCTGTTGCTTCGGGCCGGGCGTATTTGATGTTTTCATTCACTGTACCGGAAAAAAGGAAAGGATCCTGCGGTACAAGACCGATATGAGACCGGAAATGTTTAAGATCCAGGGAGCGGATATCTTTCCCATCAATAAGGATATTTCCCTGCTGGAATTCATAGAACCGGTTAATAAGCCGGATAATACTGCTTTTCCCGGCACCGGTATGACCGACAAATGCCACTGTCTCCCCCGGTGCAACACTTAAGGAAAAATTACAGAGTACTGTTTCCTTTTCCGAGTAAGAAAAGCAAACATCCCGGAAAACGATCCTTCCTTTTATATTATCTATGGTGTTTTGACCGGTTTGCATAACCTTTGGGGATCTGTCGATAAGAGAGAATACCCTTTCTGCTGCAGAAAGACCATCCTGAAACTGACTCCAGAATGAAGCGATATTCAAGATAGGCCACCAGAAGAATCCCACTGTCTGCATAAAGAGATACCATGTACCGGGTGTCAATTCCCCGGATTTTACGGCAAAACCTGCTGCATAGAGAATAATCGCAGTCCCCAGGGCAGATGCCATGCCGATAAAAGGGAAAATAAGGTTAAAGATGATGCCGCGCCTTAAATTCACCCGGTATGCCTGTTTATTGTTTTTTGAAAATGTATCGTAAAGTTGTTTCTCCTGTCTGAAAGCCTTTGCAACCATTATCCCGCCAATTGATTCCTGGATCTGGGCATTTATTACCGCCCTAATCCGCTTCGAGTGTCGTGTCACTTTACGCGCTATTTTACGGAAGGAAATCGCAATTAGAAATGCCAGCGGCGCCATTGCAAGAAGCAGGAGGGTAAGCCAGACACTGATGGTAAGAAGCCATATAAGCAGGATGCAAACGACAAGAAACTGGCTCAAGAGGTCCAGGACAAGGGAGACGATTTCCGTGAAATCGCGGGTATCCGAGGTTATGCGGCTTACGATCTTTCCCGTGGGATGTTCGTCGTAAAACGAAAGATCGTGTTCGATTGTTTTTTCAAATACCTCGGCCTGTATATTGAATACCACATTCCCGATAATGTCTGCGGCTGCTTTCTGGCGGATATAGTTAAACACCCAGCCCAATCCCCCGACCAGGATAACTGCAAGCGAGAAAAGAAGAATAGTGAAAAAGGTCGGGGTCCCGGCAATAAGATCGACTGCCTTTGAAAGAATAATCGGTACAATACTGTAAAAAATAGAATTAAGCATCAAGGCCAGTGTTACCAGGATCACGCCTTTTTTAAAAGGAGAAAAGTATCCCCACATCCGTTTTATAAGTTCGGTATCTTTGTACTGGCGGTCGTAAGATTCCGTATCAAGACCATCTAAAATAAATCCCAGGATGTCCTCCTACTGCATAAATATTTTTTTGTAGGGCTCACACCGTTGAACGAGTTCCTCGTGCCTGCCCTGGTCGATAAGCTTGCCTGCCTTTAACACAAGAATTTTATCTGCCCAGCGTATCTGGCTGAGCCTGTGGGTAATGATAAAGGTTGTCCGGTGGGAACTGATTTTTTTCATCGCTTTCTGTATCTCGTCTTCGGTGGCACTGTCAATGGCACTGGTCGAATCATCGAGAATGAGTATTTTCGGGTTTGAAAGAAATGCCCTGGCAATGGCAATCCGCTGTTTCTGTCCCCCGGAAAGGGTAACCCCCCTTTCGCCGATTTCCGTATCATAGGCACCTGAAAACTTTGTAATAAACTGGTGCGCCTGTGCTTCACCGGCTACCTGCTTTATTTCTTCCTCTGTTGCATCTTCCCTGCCAAAGGTGATATTTTTCCTGATTGTCGTCGAGTAGAGGAAAACATCTTGTTCGATAGTGGAAATCTGCGACCGGAGGCTTTCCATATTCCAGTTACGGACATCAATATCATCGACAAGCACCTGTCCCCCGGTCGTATCGTATATTCTGTTGATAAGCCTTGTCAGGGTGGTTTTCCCCGAACCGGTCTGGCCGACAATTGCAATGGTTTCCCCGGGAAGCACGGTAAAGGAAATATCATACAATACCTGTTTATTATGGTAGGTAAAATTCACCTTCTTAAAGGTTACTTTCCCGGTAATTGCCCGGACCACGCCCTGCGGATTTTCATCAATCTCTGATCTGGCAGTAATAAGGGACAGGATCCTTCCTGCACTGGCCATACCGAGTTGAACCATGTTGAACGAAAAGATGGAAATAAAGGTACTGAAGCGGAACGCACCGAAAAGCCCGATAAAACCGATTACTTTGCCTATATCAATAACGCCGGTTTCCCACAGCCAGAAACCGTGAAGGATCGCCAGCCCCCAGAAGACTGCAAAAACAAGCATGGGCCAGTATTTCGCCTGGATAATCCCCTGTTTAATAAAATAATCCCGGAATATTCCTGCATCCCCGGTAAATTTCTTCCATTCATAACTTTCCCTTACCGCAGATTTTACCACCTCTATTCCTTCGATCGCTTCCGTAAGCCCTGCATTCATTGTACCGAACTGTTCCTGGAGTTTCATGCTTACCGGTTTTAATCGTCTGTTGTATTCCCATACGGTAATGACAAGGAATACGAAAAAAATCGACGGTACAATAAGAAGCAGGGGATGAAGAATTCCTATGAGAATTGACGGCATAATAAAGGCAAGGCTGGAGTCGAATATAAGCATGAGTCCGGGATTGAACATATAATTGAGATTCCGCACATCATTCGTACTACGGGCCATGATATCGCCAATACGCTGCTGGCCATGGAATGATTGGCTTTTCCCTAAAAGATTTATATACAATTCCTCCCTTGTATTCCGCTCAATCCTTTGTGCGAGAAATTCAAATCCGATGTTGCGGACAAGACCGGTAAGCCCCTGGGTAACTGCACTTACCATAATAATAAAAGCAGGAAAAAGGAGGTCATGTAATTCCCATAAAGACTGTGCGATAATACCGAATCCCTTCCCGATGTACACCTGTATATTCCCGTAGACATAATTATTGATAATACCGGCAAGAATAAGAAGAATGGGAAACAGGGGGTACCGCAAAAGATGTGAAACAATCCATAAAAAGGGAGATTTCCTGTTATAGGGATATTCATTTTCAATACGAAACTCACGCTTTTCCACATTGATACTTTCTATTTTATGGTGATCCTGAAAGAATATTATAGTAAGATTTTTACTTTTGTCCAGAGGAAGTGGGTGCGAACGCCATAACAGGTTTTAAAAACCACGGAACACACTGAATACACAGAAATAAAAGACCGAAAATAAAATAATGAAAGA
>JAFGQK010000002.1 GCA_016935735.1 Spirochaetales bacterium
ATAAGTACTTCAGATTAGTAAGAGGATATGGTTTATTCTGCAATTGCATAAAAGGTAAATACCTTAAAAAGGTATTAAAACTATTAAAAAAAAGAAAACAGCGAAGAGAAAAACAAAAAACCTGGAGAGATAACTATAAAGAACTAACAGGGACAGATCCATTAAAATGTAAAAAATGCCATGTAAATATGGAATTCTGGTTTGCGAGGTATGGTCCAGATAAACGGGCGTTAAATCATTTCGGTTTAAAAAAATCAGATCGAATTCCTACTAAACAATTTGCATTAAAATCAGCATAAATAATTAACACTTATGATAAGGGGAATCATGTAACAATACTATATCGAAGATGGAAAATGATAGGAATTATTCAAGAATATCAGAATATGGAATGTATAATCAGATTTTAAATGAGATTTCACAGATTGAGATATAGTCCAATCTGTGTATTTGAGAAATCGGTGTAATTTGTGTTTTCATCTCTTTATTGTGGAAAATCGAAATTCCTGGACAATAAATTTAATGTAAATAATTGTATATGTTCTCTTAAAATTGTTTGTTTTTAAGGGATAAATGTTACTCTTTTTTACTAATCACCTGATTAAGATCAATACTTAATTTGACCATATCCTTTATAACAAGCAGGGTTTGCCTTGCTGTTTCCGCAGATTGCCGGGAAATTTCCGCCATCTGTTTTATGGTTTCGGCTGCCTGCTTTGATCCGGATTCCTGCTGATTTATTGAAATATCTATTTTCTGCGAAAAGGTAAAATTATTATTTATTGCTGTTACGAGCTTTTCTATATTATCGGAGATTATGTTTACGGCATTGGAAATTTCTAATACTTTGGCTGATTCTTTTTCAGAGGATAGTATAATTGAATCAAGAAAATCCTTTATTTCCCGCGCTGCCTTTTCCACATTTTTTGCGGATATGAGAGTTTCCTTAGAAAGTTCTCTTATTTCAGAGGCTATTACGGAAAAACCTGAACTTGCTTTGGCACTCCGTGCTGCTTCGATCGAAGCATTTATTGAAAGGATGCTTGTCTTGTTTGCGATATCCTTTATAATTTCTACCATATCATTTATTATATTTGACCGCTTTCCAAGTTCCCCTAATGCGATAGTATTATTTTTACTGATCTCTCCGGTTTCTTCCAGTTGAACCGACATCTGTGACAGATGTTTTTTATTTTCATCGAGTGTCTTCAATATCTCCTTACTTGTGGATATGAATTCGGCAATATTATTCGATATTTGCCTTGCTGTAATTGTCAATTCTTCAAGAGTTGCACTGACCTCTGTAATACCGCTTGCCTGCTGGTTAGCCCCGCTTGTCTGTTCCTGGGCAGCTGATTCAATCTCCCTGGAGCCTGAATTCAAGTTTACAATCATATTTCCCACTGTTGACATTATTTCATATAATTTTTCGTGGCTTTGCTTAGCCTCCTTTAACTGATCATTAATCTTTTCCTTTTGTTTATTTAATATACAAATAATATCTGTATTCAAATTTATAATAAAAACGGAAAAAATACCCTCACCAACAAGAATTCCAACAGCAAGGAATATTGCTGCCAGAGTAGAAGGATTTACCCCCTGAATAATAATTCCTTTTATCGTTATTCCTATATAACCTGCCAAACTGATAGATGCAACAGTAAACGCCTGGTACCTGTATAATGCTATGATACAACTTGTTATGATTATCAGGGACATAAGAAATCCATATAAAAACAAATTTGTTGCAAATGATTCTTCATAGGGAAGATAGAAAAAAAACAGGACAATTACCCCGCTTATACTAAATAGAAATAAATTCAATGCACGAATATATTTGTTTTTTTTTATAAAATAAAATGATAATGCATATAAACCCAAAACAAATATATTTGTTATGAGGGTCTGTATTGAAAAGGAAAAGAGCATCTGGATTAAAAATGAAAAAGCATTTAAAGAAAATAAAACCAGAATAATATTAAAAAAAATCCTGGATTTTTTCTGTATTTCTATGGATTCCCTGCTATAACCATCCAGAAACCATGATTGTATTTTTTTGATCATGTTTTCTCCTTATATTTCCAGATACTTTTATTTTAAAAGAAAGAAATGAATAATTCCAAGAAAAAGAAACAAAAAAAAGTGGAGTAGGTTATTGACAGGTGCCAGCCCCGGGATTCGGAGTGGAAGAACTATTTAAAGAGTTTTATGTAGCTTGTTATTTCAACACTATTTCCATTCGATCTGGTATTTCTTTATATCCAGAAACCAGTGTTGCCAGAAACCTTCTTTTAACAATTTCCCTGTTTCCGTTATATTTATTTTATACCTGAATATCGGCCCGTCGTAAACAAAGGTATGAAATTCACCATTTTCCCCGCATGGGCATATATTCTTTCCTTTTAGTTCTCTTATCAGGTCATCATCAACTTCTCTGCCCAGGAAGTCTTCTTCGAATATATCTGCTTTTGCACTGATGATTATCGCTTTAAATCCGCTATCGATAAACTCTTTTACCACATCTTCCGTTTTCATATTCCATAAGGGCTCCAAAGGGGTGATGTTTACATCGTTGCATACACGGTCAACCCAGCTTTTATGTTCATCGAGGTATATATCACCGAAAACCATTCCCTCTATTCCGCTTTTTTCTTTTAATTCCCCCACTGCTGATTTGAATTTGATTTCGTATTCATTCGTATTAGTGTGTACTGTTTTCTGGACGAGCGGGATCCCTAACGCCTCTGCCTGCCTGTTTATAAACTCGCAGCTTAAACCATGAAAACAACATCGTTTATATTCTTCTGAAATAAAGTTCAATAAGAAACGTATGGTGTGTCCTTGTTGCATTGCCTTGAATAATGCAAGACAGCTATCTTTCCCACCTGACCATGAAGATATTAATTCCAATTGTTTACTCCTTTATTCATTCTGTATATAATTTTCAATAGCTTAGTATAGGAACTACTATTGTATCAATATATGCATTTATAAACCTGCTTTTATTTTCTATTATCATTTCATAATCAATCTGGGCGTTTTCGATTATTACTCTGACGATAATAGATTATTTTTAGTAATATTATTATATGACTTCTTAACCTATTAAAATTATATTAAAAAAAATATTGAATTGTCAAATATAATAATAAAGGGATTACACAGGAAGAAAGGGAGTAATTAATTATTATTTTTTTAAGAAAGTCTTGACATTTTAGGTATTTCGGTATTATAATACCTTAATAAAGGAATTAACCATGTCAAGGATAGTAAACTTAAGTGAATCCGTATTGATAGGGCTTCATGGCCTGACACTTATTGCCCAGAAATCCCCGGGAACGATCAATTCAAAGGAAATTGCCAGGATAATTGGTGCAAATGAGAATACAGTGGCAAAGGTAATGCAAATATTTTCAAAAAAAGGGTTTGTCAATTCAAGCAGGGGTTCTTCCGGTGGTTTTTCTTTGGCAAAATCACCGAAGGAGATATCATTCCTGGATATATATGAAACAATTGAAGGAAAACTCAAAATTGATGGTTGTCCATTTCATAATAATGTATGTGTTTTCGGGGATTGTCTTTTTGGAGATTTTATCAACACCATTTCTCTGGAATTTAAAACAAAGTTCGGAGAAAAAACCCTGGCAGACTATATAAGGAGGAGGTAATATTATGAATGAAATAAAAATAGCCTTTTTTGATGCAAAACCGTATGATAAAGAATCCTTTAACCAGGAAAACCTGAACTTCGGTTTTTCCATTACTTATTTTGATTTACACCTTAATAAGGATACTGCTTCCCTTACAAAAGGATTTGATATTGTCTGCTCGTTTGTTAATGATACTCTTGACTCATCTGTACTTGATATATTGATAAAGAATGGTATACAACTTATCGCCCTGCGTTGTGCGGGATACAATAATGTGGATTTAAAACGGGCATACAGAAATATCCATACTGTCCGGGTTCCTGCTTATTCTCCATATGCTGTTGCCGAACATGCTGTTGCACTGATGCTTGCGCTCAATAGAAAAACTCACAGGGCGTATTACAGGACCAGGGATAATAATTTCAATATTAATGGATTACTCGGTTTTGATATGCATGGAAAAACTGCAGGGATAATCGGGACAGGGAAGATAGGGCAGAAGTTGATTTCCATACTCGATGGATTCGGCATGAAAATTTCAGGATATGATAAATTTCCGACAGCAGATCTGGAAAAGCAGTATCGTTTCAACTATGTTAATTTGAATACCCTGTATGAGGAATCAGACATCATATCCATCCATTGCCCATTAAATACTGAAACATATCATTTAATCAATAATAAATCCATTGCAGGAATGAAAGATGGGGTTATGATTATCAATACCAGCAGGGGAGGGTTGGTGGATACGAAGGCTCTCCTGGAGGGGCTTAAAAACGGGAAAATAGGGTCAGCAGGATTGGATGTTTATGAAGAGGAAAGCGAATATTTTTTTGAAGATTTTTCATCCCAGATACTTTCGGATGACATTCTTGCCAGACTACTCACTTTCCCTAATGTTCTTATAACTTCACACCAGGGTTTTTTTACAAAGGAAGCATTAAGTAACATTGCCAGCACCACTTTACAAAATATCAGGGATTTTTTAGAGGGTAGGGACCTGGAAAATGAAATTTGTTACCGATGTGATGAAAAAGCATGCCGTAAGAAAAAGGAAGGCAGATGCTTTTAGATTTTTAAAACTATTTTTATAAGGAGGTTTAACATGAATACACAATTGCCATTTATACAATGTGGAAATCAAGAATGAATAAAATAACCTGAGAAACAAAGGAAAGGAGATTATTTATGAGTGAATACTTGCAAAATGATTCAATAAAACAGGAAAAACTGAAATCCATAATCAAATCCCTGCACAGGGGAAAATCCGTAGATGATGTAAAGAAAGACTTTGCCGCACTTATTAAGAATATCAGTCCGGAAGAAATATCTGCCATGGAGAACGCTCTAATCCGGGAAGGATTCCCGGTTGAACAGATTCAAAAATTATGTGAAGTTCATGTTTCTGTTTTTGATGCGGCATTAAAGAAATATAAAAATCCCAAACACATACCCGGCCACCCGGTTCATACTTATATTGAAGAAAACAGGGCAGCTTTAAAACTTCTCGCATCCATTACTCCACTATCCAGGAAAATGATAAAGACCCGGGGTAAAGGAAGAGATAAGCTAAAGTATATCCTGACTGAATTAAAACGAATCGAACTCCACTACCGGCGAAAAGAAAACCAGCTTTTCCCCAAACTGGAAAAAACCGGATTCACCGGCCCTTCACAGGTGATGTGGGGGAAGCATGATGAGATCAGGAATCAGTTTAAGATTATTGAAAAGGCATTAGAGGATGTTGATTATAAAAAGGTGAAGGTTTCAGGTAAAAAATTTATCGATATGATTAAAAATATGATTTTTATGGAAGAGAAGATACTGTTTCCCACAGCTTTACGAAAGCTGACAGAAGATGACTGGATTGACATAAGAAACGAAGAACCGGAAATCGGATATGCCTGGATTAAACCGGGAAATCTCTGGGATATCAATATCGCAAGATCAAAACAGAAGCAGAAAATAAAGGAAAAAGAAGCACTAAACCCTGTATCCGATGAGGAAATCTTTCACCTGGATGAGGGGAATCTTTCTATAGAGCGAATCAATCTGTTATTAAAGAATCTCCCTCTTGATGTGACATATGTGGATGAAAATGATAAAGTTCTTTATTATTCACAGGGGAAAGACCGGATATTTCCACGGAGTCCTGCAATTATCGGCCGTGCTGTTCAGAATTGTCATCCACCGAAAAGTGTTCATATCGTCAATAAAATTATTGAAAGCTTTAAGAAAAAAGAACAGAATATTGCAGAATTCTGGCTTTTGATAGACGAACGCTTTATCCATATCCGTTATTTTGCACTTTACAATAATAATGGAGATTACCGGGGTGTGATAGAAGTATCCCAGGATGTGACCAGTATTAGGGGTCTTGAAGGGGAACGGAGGCTTCTGGACTGGTAAATCGTATGTTAATTATTTGTTTGCAGCGGTCTGTCACAGCAGAATAATGGATAGCTGGATTACCGCAAATAACAGCCATTGTTAATATCAAAAACTGCCCCGGTAATAATAAAAGTATAATTATTTTTTTTATTGTTTTTTTTTAAATTTAGAATACCAGACTCATTCATATCAATAGCTATTATAGTAGCACCCAGCTTGATACATTGCATTGCTATTGCTTTTCCTATACCCGCTGCTGCGCCAGTAATAATTACTTTTTTATTTTTTAGACTTATCATACTATTCTATTGATTTATTTATAGTATTCTTAATTCAAAATTTAATCAATCCTTTTATAAACAAATGCACGAATTCCAGTATGTTTATTGTTCCATTCTTTACTTGAAAGCATTGCATCCCATTATAAATACACCTGGATTCTTTATTATAAAAAATATTGAAAAGAACTAATTAATAAAATCTTCACGAACGGGATTGAATACATCTATCTCTTCAAAGGGGGTTTCCAGGATTTCTGCTGAATGTTCCATATTGCCTGGAATAATTTTAACATCTCCAGGCCCAAGTATATTTTCGATTTCTCCAATTCTCATTTTCATTCGTCCTTTAATAACGTAAGCAATTTGCTCATGTGGATGAGAATGAGCAGACAATTTTACTTTTTCCTTTATTTTATACCTGCACATTGTTATGGAATTTCCACTCACAATTTCCATCAGAGCATATTCTTTGAGCAAAGGATGCTTTGTTTTTTTCCATTCCAGGATATTTTTAATTTTGCCGTTCATGATAGATATTTCTCCTTATAGTTTAAAATTCTTGATAGTAAAAAAATATTTCTGATAAAAAATCCATTAAATCATAAATATATTGCTTGCCTAATGTAAATGTAGTTGATATGCCGATTAACTTATATTTTATGTTTTTTAAGAAATCAACTAATCTTTTACGCTGGCTTAATGAGCAATTTATTGTATCATAGGAGAAACCTTCCTTTTCAAGGATTGATGAAAGATGCAACCCTGCAGGATTAATTGAATTGGACAATAATGTTTCTATTGTAT
Source organism: Spirochaetales bacterium (assembly GCA_016935735.1). Classification (GTDB taxonomy): domain Bacteria; phylum Spirochaetota; class Spirochaetia; order SZUA-6; family JAFGRV01; genus JAFGRV01. The sequence goes on from JAFGQK010000002.1 coordinate 7,127, forward strand.
CAGCCAGATCGTTTTGCTGAAAATCCACTCTTAACACATTAAAAAATGAATCTTCAAATCCAATACCCGGTAAAAATTGCCGCATTGAAATATCAATAGTATCTGAATTATTATTTTTATGCTTTTTCGCTAAAAGATTGGAAACAAAAGTATCGTCGATTAAAAGAACATCCTTTTGCATGTATGTCAATTTTTATATCCTTTTCAATAATATATAACATGACGCAGGCTATGCCCGTGACTTTAGTAATTAAGATTTCCTGCCCAATAAATCAATTCCGAAAAACATCAACAATCTCAATTCCCAGATTAATCCTCATCTTTCTCTTAAATAAACAAAATTCCACTTTTGCTTTGCTTTTCTTCTCATCTATCCATAAAATATTTCCCTGGAGTGCCTTCAGAGGACCGTCTATGACTTCGACCTTATCACCGACTTTTAATCCGCGGGATAATTGAAAAGTGCCGGTTCTGTCTGCTGACCGCAAAAGCAGTTCCATTTCTTCTTTATAAACCTGACAGGGTTTGTTATTTACAGATATTGGTTGTATGAATTCCCTGGACAGGCATATTCTTGCTATTTCAAAAGCTTTTGAAATATCTTGATAAACGAAAACATAACCAGGAAATAATGGTCCTGATATTTTTATTTTCTCTCCATTTTTTGAATGTATTATTTCTCTATTGAAAATAGTCATTTGAATCGGCAGGTGAGAATTCTTTTTAATTGTTTCTTTTATGAATAATTCTTTGCCTGTTGTAACATTCAATACATACCAATCACTATACAACATGTATTTACCCCCCCTTGGACGAATTTTTCCATATTTGCCTGTATAGTTTTTTTTCTCTGCAGGTCTTCTTCCTTTTAATTATCACATCGCTAAGCCACCGGAAAAATCGTTAAAAATTAATTATAATTATAAATGATCTTTTTCCCGGATCGATAAGGTTTTGTCACGCAAATCTTAGGCTAACTCCCTTATTATGTCGATTATTTTTCCCATTACAGGGGTTTCATCTTAACACATTCCTATTATAATGTTTCTAATTTATTTGCTGTTTTAACTTTTTATCAACAATAAAGATCTTATTATATTTCTTTTTATCTATTTATATAATAAAAAGAAAGAACAAATATCTTACTTAAAGAATTTATAATAATAAATTTATTTTCCTCCTTTTTTTAAGACCTCGTTTATAGCATATTATTATTTACAAATATTATTACCCTATGTAGTAAATTAAAACCAGGATCAACTTCTACTCATCACATTCTCTACATCAATTGTTCCTTAATATATCGCAATTATTAAAAAAAACAATCTTACAGCGAAAAAAAATATCTTTTATTTTTGTTTAATGGTGCGATTATAGCAAAAACATTCGTAAATGTCAAGTAAAATATCAGAGATTTCAGAGATTCAAAGCGTTGGCTACGCCCACAACCCAAATCAAGAGAAGCAGGAAACGCTCTATGACCTGTAACTACATCATATCCAGGAAGGATCCGGCCAACGCAAGTGTTACGGGTCGAAAATCTTGGTATTATTCCAAGATTTTCGCCTATAGTAACAAAGATTTCTAAGATTCAGAGATTCCCCAAAAAGAAAAAAGTATTAAGAAAGCTATTGACAGATTTTTATAATTATTATAAATTAGCACTTAATTATAAGTTCATAAACCCAATGAACTTATCAAACCCGGCTCACAAGGCCGGGTTTTTATTTTTAAGAAATGATGATTCAATTATAATAAAAAATCGTCATTCTGATCCATGACCGGAGGATTAAAGAATACTGGCTTACTGGCTTATTACGTAATTGACAAAAGGATGGTTACAGGGTACTATCAGCTTTCTTATAAATGGAATGAAAGCGGTAAAAAAAATATTTTTCATTTCTTTTATTATTTTCAGTTTTATAGGTTTTACCTATACGTCCTATAAAATTTCTTTCATAGGATCACTGTTCATCATAGTTTTTTCATGGTGGTGCTGGCCGGGAAACTTCAGGGAATACCTTGGCATAAAATTCGACCGGATGACATTTTTTATTTTTCCTGCTTTATTGATTCTGGTTATTGCATCTTCCTATTTCATAATAAAATCGATTTCCTTATCCGGAAATATCAGGTTTGTCAATGCTATTCCTTGCGGCTTTTCTCTTTTACAAACAATAGGACAGACATTTAATGAAGAATTGATCTGTGGCGGATTGCTTTTGTTATCTTTAAAAAGATCATTTCATAAAAAGTATTTACTCATTATCTCAATACTTATAGCGCTTTTATTTTCTGTTTTACACTTATTATTTTATCAGGTATGTGCGGAACCGAACAGGGGCATATTGACATTTCTTACTTTATGCAACCTTTTTCTTTTCCGGTTGATAACAAATACCTTAATCATTTATACAGATCATATCTTTTATGCATGGGCAATTCATTTTGGATGGAATATCATATTCCTGGGGAATTTCATACAGGCAAATTTAAATGAACCTGCATTATTCAATACATTTATCGGAACAATACATTTAACATTCTATTTAATAATCCTGCTTGCAGCAGCTTCATTACTCGTCTATTATATAAGAAAAGGACAGCAAACATAGATGATTTCATTCCCTGCAAGCCTTTTAAGGGGGAAATTATAAAAAAAGACCAATAATTAAAAGCAACGGGAAAAGATAGTGTTTTTCCAGGCCCTCCTTTATTTTACCGTCTTTTCCTTGAATGGGCAGAGTTTTTCCACTTTGCATGACGGACAGAGGGGTTTTCTGGCTTTGCAGCAATACCTTCCATGGAAATTAATAACAAGCGAAAATCTGGTTTGTATTTCTTCCGGAACAAAAGCACGGATTTCCGGCTCGATTTTAAGTGGATTGCTCGAGAAAGCAAAACCAAGACGTCCAGAGACCCGCTGGAAATGGGTGTCGACCATAATTGCAGGAATCCCGAAACAGTTTCCTGCCACCACATTCGCTGTTTTCCTGCCTACCCCGGGAAGGCTTGCAAGATCATCAATACTTTCCGGTACTTTTCCACCAAAGCGTTCCACAAGTGCCTGTGCCATATCCTTAATACGCTTTGCCTTCTGCTTGTAAAATCCTGTAGACTGTATAATATTTTCCAGATGTTCAAGGGCCGCACCGGCCAGTTTCCCGGCATCGGGGAATTGCCTGAAAAGAAGAGGAGTTACCATATTCACCCTCTCGTCAGTACATTGTGCCGCAAGGATTGTCGCGATTAAAAGCTCAAAAGGATTTGAAAAGGTAAGCAGGGGACGGGCTTCCGGATATTCTTCTTTAAGAATATGAAATATCTTAAGTGCCCTTTCCCGCTTTTCGTTTTCTGAAATACTCATCTATTTCTTCTCCTGTCATACAGTTAAGGATATCTTTCTTTTCAAGCCACGCCTTTCTTGCCATAATCCAGCCAAAGTGTATATCCCTGAATCCATCAAGGCTGTGGGCATCCGATCCTAATGAAATCCGTATACTGCGGTGTGCTGCTTTTTTCATAAAATCCCAATCCGGGTCCAGCCTGTGGGGATTGCAGTTATGTTCCAGGACAACCCCATATTCCTTAAGCCCTGAAAGAATCTTTTCTTCATCAAATGGATACCCTTCCCTGGATAGAAGAAGCCGTCCGCTGATATGTCCCAGAATGGTGAGATACGGATTTTTCATCGCGGCAAGAAGCCGTGCCGTTGCCTCTTCCTTGTTCATATTGAGTCTGGAATGAACCGACCCAATGACAAAATCAAGGTTGTGAAGGATTTCGTCCGGGTAATCGAGGCTTCCATCGGCGAGAATGTCAGATTCAATCCCGCAAAATATCTTAAAGGGGGTGAGTCTTTTATTCAGGATATTCACTTCTTCCCGTTGTGCATGTAGCTGCTCCGGCTTTAACCCCCCGGCATAAAAAGCAGTCCGGGAATGGTCGGTAAGGCAGAGATACGAGTATCCCAGTCTGATGCATTCACGGGCAAGTTCTTCTATGCTGTTTGTCCCGTCGGAATAAGAGGAGTGGATGTGAATCATCCCTTTTATATCTTCCGGGTCAATTAAAACCGGGAGTTCATTTTTTTCTGCCGCATCAATCTCTTCGTCTCCTTCCCTGATTTCCGGGGGTATCCAGGCAAGGCCGATGTTTGCATATACTTCCTGTTCATCCTTGACCGGGAGGGGTGTTTCTTCTTTAAAAACTCCATACTCATTCATCTTGAGTCCGAGGGATTTTGCCCTGGTTCTTAACAGAGTATTATGCTCTTTTGAACCAGTAAAATGCTGGTATGCCGGGGCAAAAGAACCGGATTCGATTATCCTGAAATCGACCTGGAGTCCGTGCCTTCTGATTGATACCTTTGTGCTCCCTGCACTGATAACTCCGTCCCCCATTCGAGGGTTGTCTGCAAGATTGACGAGTATTTCCTTTATTTGTTCAGGGTATGCATCCTTTTTCGGGACAACGAGAATATCCGCATCCTTTACATATTTTTTTCCCCGCCGCAGGCTTCCGGCAATTACTGCACGCTCGTATTGATTCGATTTCTCAAGCAGGGTGATAATGTCCTTTGCGATGACAAGTGCTTCATGAATAAGGAAGGTATTCCTGAATTTTTTTTTAAACTCGATCGCCGTAAGTATTTTCGCCTGGCTTTTTTCCCCGAATCCTTCCAGGGTAAGAAGCCTGTTCTCTTTACAGGCATACTCAAGTTCCCCGATTGATGTAATGCCAAGCTTCTGCCATACAGCCCGTACCTTTTTCGGCCCCATACCCTGCAATTCCAGGAGTTCCGGTATTCCTTCCGGGATCCGGGCTTTCAGCTCTTCCAGTTCCGTACTTGTCCCCTGAGTTACAATTTCTTCAATAATCTTAGAAAGGGATTTTCCAACCCCTTTTATTTCGGTGAGTTTTCCTTCTTTCACAATGGTTTCGATATTTTCGGCAAGTGTTTCGATGGTTCTTGAGACAAACTGGAAAGCCCTGGACTTAAAAGGATTCTCACCGGCCAGTTCCTTATAGGTTCCTATTTCCCGTAATATAAAGGCAACATCCCGATTGTTCATAATAGTTTATAATTATGATCTTATTTGAAAAAAAAATCAAATCAAAATTAAGAACAATACAGAAAAAAATATCCCAAACTATTGACTTTTTTTTTCATTTGCATGTATATTATCAACTATATGATCCCCTGTAGCTCAGCTGGTAGAGCGGGTGGCTGTTAACCACTAGGTCGGCAGTTCGAGTCTGTCCGGGGGAGTAAAAAGAAACCTGACGATTAAGTCAGGTTTTTTTTTACTCCCCCGGGTAGGCGAGACTACCGGCTGAAGTTTTTTTCGGCAAGACCTTGAGAATATGAAGTTCTTGAGATCCATAGACCCTGAACAGAG
>JAFGQK010000262.1 GCA_016935735.1 Spirochaetales bacterium
CGTTGGCCGCCAGGTTAAATAGACCAGTATCATTAAAAGAAACCTGGATAACTCATTATTTGGGTTGTGGGCGTAGCCAACGTTATGAAATCGGTGTAATCGGTGGTTTCATCTCTTTATTGTGGAAAATCGAAATTCCTGGACAATTAAATACTTCTTTGATCCTTTATCAGATTTGCAAATACAGATTTTAAAATTATTAAGTATTGATGTGACATATAATAAATCGTAAGATATTGAATAAAAATTAGGAAAAATAGCAATTTTTACCTGCGGAAAGTAAGTTTGAATCCTGGACAAAACCGGGATAACAGTTCATAATTATCAGAAGTTGGAGAAAGCCACTCGTGAAAATAGCCCTGGTAAGTATGCCTTTTGTAGACCCGAAATATCCCTCCCTGGCATTACCAATGCTTAATGCGATTCTTAAAGAAAAATTTGGTAAGAGGGTAGACTGTACCATCCACTACCTGTACCATGATTTTGCAGTTTTTACCGGGGTACAATTCTACTCCTTTATCCTTAATGAATTGAATTCCGGTGCAGGGGAGTGGTTTTTCAGTACACTGGCTTTTCCCGGGTCACTGGATAATTCGGAACATTATTTTCACCACTACTATCCGGGACAGGACGATAATACAGCCAGAATAAGACAACTCATCCGGGGAAAACGCAATCAACTGGGGGATATCTTTCACCAGATACTCTCTTTTCATGGATTAGATAAGGCCGATCTGGTGGGGTTCAGCTCCATCTTTTTTCAAAATACTGCATCCCTGGCAATGGCAAGGCTGTTGAAAGAACAGAACAGGGAAATCATTACCGTAATCGGCGGGGCTAATGTGGAATATCCCATGGGCAACACATTGCTTGCACACACAGGATATATTGATTATGTCTTTTCCGGGCCGGCCTTGCAGAGCTTTCCGGAAATGGTTTCCTGTTATCTGGCAGGGGATGTTACCGGACTTAACAAAGTAAAAGGACTCTTTTCACGGGAATCTGTTAAAGCGCAGGAACTGCCGCCGGAAAGCAACAATTGTTACGGCATGCATATAGATATCAATCACCTCCTTCCTCTGGATTATGATTCCTTTCTTGCTTCATATGAAAACCACTTCCATGACCGTTCTTCCAAACCCTTTCTTTTTTTTAACACATCACGAGGATGTTATTGGGGGGAAAAGTCCCCGTGTACCTTCTGCGCACAGGCCGGTTCCAGGGGCAATACAATGGCTTTCTCACATATGACAGCAGAAAATGTAAGAAAAACCATTGATTCCCTTGGCAGGTATAAAGGCCGGGTCAAAGTACTCTATGCAACGGACAGTATTCTTGCAAGAGACTACCCGGATAAAGTATTTGCCGGATACAAATCCGCAATACCACTCCTCTTTGAAATGAATGTCCATCACCTCGATGCCCGCCAGATCCGGATGCTGTCGCAGGCAGGAGTCAGGGCAACAGAAGCAGGCATCGAATCCCTGCATTCGGAAAGTTTAAGGCTGATGCGGAAAGGGACCACCGCGTCCCGGAATCTTCAGTTTATGATGGACTGCCTGCTGAATGATATTTATGTGGCCTGGAATTTCCTGCTTGGTTTTCCCGGGGAGCATGAAGGGATTTATGAGCAGATCTATAACACCATTCCCCTGCTTACCCACTTTCCACCGGCAGAACCAACGGCAGTTGATTTTGAACGCTACAGCGAATACCACCGCCATCCGGAACAGTTCGGACTGCATCTGATCCCGTATAAGTTTTATTTTTTTACCTACCCTTTCCCTGAACCCGCTGTATACAACCTGGCCTATCATTTTGAAAATACCAATCCGGCTGCCTATAAAAAAGGTATCAATAAATGGATTCCCGGTATTCTTGAGCAGTGTCGCCGCTGGAAAGCATTGTGGAATATGAATGAAGGCATATTCCCTTGTTTATACATGGCATCAGATAAAAACCAGACTGTGGTAATAGATACCAGAACCGGAAAGGAAAAGCAGTACAGACTTACCCCTGCGGCCTGTGCATTGCTGGAAATACTTAGAACCCCACGTACAAAGAAGTGGCTGGCTGCACATGGAAAGCAGGGTGAGTTTGAACAGGAACTTAAAAATCTGCTGGCAAAGGGACTGGTGTTCTGTGATGAACAGCGGTATTTCAATATCGTATTTCCTTCAAAACCTCATATGCCCGGCTTTTTTTCCCTGGACTAAAGGTACAAAATTTTACATTTCACGCTTTTTCTACACTGTTTTTTTCCCTGTCCATGAAACCTGCACGCATTTTAAATGTATATATATAAATGGCAGCTCTAAAAATTCCTTTTTTAGTACAAAAGGAAATTTTCAGAGCTGCCTTGAAGAACGAATAATTTCTTTTAGTATGAAGAATTAAGGAAATTATTCGTTTTTCACGATTTCAAGGAAACTTCTAAAAATGGGATTTTTAGAAGTCCCCTGAATAGAAAATCCTGAACGTATCAGGTATAAAAATAACTATTTATTTTCATGAGAAAAAATAAGGTATGAAGTATAAAAGTAAAAACGAATTCAAAAAGGATGTCCCATTTTCCGGCTATCGTTTCTTTGTTTTCTTCGGTATATTCATCCTGACAATAGCGGCTATTCTGATTTCCGTATATTTTTATATCAAATACAAAGAATTTTTCTTTCTTGTTCTGGCAATCCTGATAAGTCTTGCCGGTTTTTCTCATGCAGCAAGCAGAATTTCAGTAAAGGCGGTTAAATATGTATTTAAAAAAGAAAATAGTAAGTGAAAAAAAAGATGTGGTCATTTTTATTTTTTATGGATTAACAATCCTTGTCTTTTTTCTAGCATTTATGCTGCCCTTAAAAGAAGGCAGGCCGCTTTTATTTATCAGAACTATTATTTTTATTTTCATGATTCCCATGTTGCTTAAATTCTTTACCTATGTCCTGATAGGCCCCTGGTATTCATTTATCATGGCAGTCAAAGACATAACACTCGCCCGGAAATATAAACAGTATTATCCCAGGGTCTCTTTACTTATTCCTGCATGGAATGAAGAAGTCGGTATCGGTTCAACACTGGAGTCTGTTATGAAAAGTAATTATCATAACCTTGAAGTTATTATTATAAATGATGGTTCAAAGGACAACACTGATAAAGAAGTAAAGCGATTTATTTACAATAACCGGGTGATAATGCAGAAGACCGGCATATCAATACTGTATGAGTACAAGGTAAATGAAGGAAAGGCAAAAGCGCTGAATCGCGGTATTGCATTGTCATCCGGGGAAATCATTATTACCATCGATGCAGATTGTATTATTAAGCAGAATACCATAGCAAACTTTGTAAAACGTTTCCGGGACCCAAAGGTAATGTGTGTTGCAGGGAATGTCATTATTGGCAACACACAGACAATACTGGGAATCGTTCAATTTTTTGAATTTCTTCTTTCGTTTTATCTTAAAAAGCTGGATTCCATAATCAATTCCATATATGTTGTCGGCGGGGCTGCTGCTGCATACCGGCGGACAGTTTTTGAAAAATGCGGGGTATTTTCCGAAGATTGTATTACCGAGGATATTGATTTATCAATCAGAATACAGGAAAGCGGTATGAAAATCGAATTTGCCGCAGATGCGATTGTGTATACTGAAGGTGCCGGCGATCTAAAGGGATTGTTAAAACAGAGACTGCGCTGGAAAAGGGGAAGACTCGATACATTCCGCAAATTCAGACATCTATTTTTCAGTCTAAAAAAACAACACAACAAATTGTTTACCTGCCTGGTCCTCCCGCTTTCACTGTATGCGGAAATAGAACTCTTTTTTACGGTTTTTATTTCCGGCACATTCTTTTTATATGCATTGCTTTCATTCAATTTTTCAGGTGTTTTCCTGGGGCTTTTGATTATTGCTTTTGTTTTTTACCTGCTTCTCTGTTCACCGTACAAGAAAAAGCACTATGCACCCAACATCGGCTATATCTGTATCGGATGGTTGTTGTTCTATATAGCACTGTTTGTTGAATACAATGCACTCATGAAATCACTTATTGGCCTTATAAAGAAAAAGGAAGTAAAATGGCAGTCCTGGCAGAGAAAAGGCGTCTTCGGCTTGCCGGCCGGTAAAGATATAAAAACATAACGATTAACCGGATATTTCTTTAAATATCCGGTTAATCCATTGTTGAATAAACCAATCAATCCTTTACCAGGTAAAATTCCACCCTCCTGTTTTTCTCCCTGTTTGATAAGTCATCATGGGGAACAAGAGGTCTTGATGCACCGATCCCGTCGGTTTTAATCCGTTCACCATCTATACCAGGCTTGATAAGTGCCTTTTTTACCGCTTCGGCGCGTTCCTTTGAAAGGGGAATTAAGACGTCTTTATTGTATTTGTCAAACACTTTTTTATCTCCCAGCCTGTTCTGGGGCATCATGGCATGTCCTTCAATAAGGATAACATACTGTGGGTATTTTTTCATGAGTCTGTGAAGCTGATTAAAGAAACGCACATTGTTTTTTAGAATTTCATCTTCAATCTTGTGAAAATCGGATTGATATGCCCTGAAAATTATGGAACCGATTTTAATTTTGTACCTGTTGTTTATTTTCTCAAGAAGAACATCAACGGAAATGTTTTTTTCCGTTTTCCCTGTATTCACTGCATTATCGGTTACGGAAAGAACGATTTTATAGTCGGTTGCAATCTCTACAATATGGCCGTCACTGTTAATACCGTCCCATACGATGTCTTTTTCCGGCTTTCCCGTACCGGAAAAGGTGTGAAAGACCTCCCCGTTTTCATCGTAGATCTTTATTTCCCATTTATAGACCGGGCTTACATCCTTTACGGAAAAAGAAATCGTTACATAATCATTCACATTATCACCGTCCGGGCTAAAGGGAAGGGGTTTGATATTCAGGCCGATTTCCGGTGGTGAGATATCGAGAACAAACTCATTTGACTCTGCTGTTACCGGTTTCCCGGCATTATCATACTGAATGGTAAGCAGTGCACTATACTTCCCTTCACCGGCTGTTCCCGCTGTTCCTGTGCCATCCCAGCCCACTGTTGATTCCGGGGCCATTTTCATGCCGGTTATTTCTTTTACTATCTTCCCTGTTGTTACATTCTTTATTTCAACTTTCCAGGATGAAATCCTGTCATTCTGTTCCGCACTTACTTTGAAAGCGATCTTGTCTTTAAATCCGTCATTATTGGGAGACAGGCAATCCGAGAGTGCAGTAATTTCTAAAGTCATCCTGTTTGTATCGGGTTGCTGTTCAGGTGGTTCCGGTTCCGGCGTGGGAATTACTTCCGGTTCAGGGGTTAGAACCGGTTCTTCAGGAGCAGATTGACATCCCAGAAATAAAAATAACAGGCAAAAACCGGATAAAATAAAAAAAAATCTTTTCATTGTATACTCCTTCCGAATTGATTTGCTTTATCACAAATTCCTTTCATGATAGTATTATTTCTTTTTTAAAGAGAGCAAGCAAATCAATGTACATTAAAATAATGACGATACGATTAATTGTCATTATTATTCCTGCCACAATGCATAGCTCCATAAACACTGATTATGGTAGTAAGTACTATTATGGTTATGAATTTTAAAATAAAAGTCAAGCATAATATAAAAAAAATAATTCCGGTACGAAAGAGTAATTCTTAAAGATCTTTATTACTTACATAAACAATTCCTTTAAATCATCCTCGCCCAGGGATTTATAAAAGCCGTCTTCTGCTGTTATGAGTTCATCAACCATCTTCTGTTTATTTTCCTGGAGTTTCAGCATTTTTTCCTCTATGGTGTCTTTCACAATCATTTTATATACCGTCACTTTCCCTGTCTGCCCAATCCTGTGGCTTCTGTCCATGGCCTGCTGCTCCACTGCCGGATTCCACCACGGATCGTAGAGAAGGACATAATCCGCGGCAGTAAGATTAATCCCTGTTCCCCCGGCTTTAAGGCTTAAAAGAAAAAGATTTATCGTACTATCATTCTGAAATCTTTTAATCTCATTATCCCGATTTTTTGTCTGTCCTGTAATCCAGGAATATTCATACCCCTTGCTGTCAAAATAGGCCTTAAACCTGTTCAAGACCTGGACGAATTGGGAAAAAATCAGAATCTTGTGATTTTCCGCACATATTTCTTCTATAAGTAATTTAGCCGATTCAAATTTACAGGATTCCACGCCGTTATACTCTTCACTTACAAGATCCGGGAAAAGGGCGATCTGGCGTACTTTTAAGATAGCGGCAAAAATAGCGATAGCCCCGGACTTTCCCCGTTCATCCATTATAGCCAGTATTCTCTGCCGGTAATAAGCCTTTATGGTTGCATATATCTTCTTTTGCTGTATACCCATTTCCGAATAATGGATAATCACTTCTTTCGGGGGAAGGTCCTTTAACACATCTGTTTTCTTCCGGCGTAAAATAAATGGATAGGTAATTTTTCTTAAGTACTCTTTCTCCTTCACTCCCCCGTCTTTTGAACGTTCTACCGGATTAATGAACATCTGCCGGAATTCATATATCCCGCCCAATAACCCGGGATTAAGAATATTCATCTGTGCCCACAGTTCATAAAGATTATTCTCTATGGGAGTCCCGGTAAGCGAGAGTATATGTTCCGCCTTAAGAAGACGGACGGCTTTAAATGTTTGTGTGGCGGCGTTTTTCACATACTGGGATTCATCAAGAATAATATAGAAAAATTCTTCCCCGGTAAAAAACTTTATATCATTCCGGAGGGTCTGATAACTTACCAGTATAAGATCATATTTCATAAGTTCAAAAATATCTTTTGTCCGTCTTGAGCCTGTATGGCGGATTACGGACATCCCGGGGGTAAATCGTTTAATTTCCTGCTCCCAGTTTGAAATGGTTACAACAGGCAGGACTAAAAGACATGTATAAAACTTATCAAGTTCCTTGAGCCGCTGCAATAAACAGAGAGTCTGGATTGTTTTTCCAAGCCCCATATCATCGGCAAGACATCCATTGAGCTTGCAGGAGTAAAGGAGATAGAGCCAGTCATACCCTGCCTTCTGGTACTCCCGTAAAGTGCCTTTGAATCCCTCCGGCTGTTTTTGATGCTCTATTTCATTATATTCTTTTAATTTTTTACCGATTAATGCATACTGTTCAAACTCATCCTCTTTATTCGCAACCTGATTATAAATCGTTTCCAGCAAAAAGAAGTTTGCCTTGTGGGTTTTCATTCTCCCGTCTTTTCCCATTCCGCTTTCCATAAACCGGGTGAGTTTTTCCGCATCTTCCCGGGAAATAAATACATAATCATCACCGGCCTGAATAATCCCCCTGGGCAGAAGGGACGGGTCGATCGTAATATCCCGTGCAGTTCCTTTTCTGTCCAGGGCTTTTGTATGGATATCGAACCAGTCGATACCTGTTTTTACTTTAAACACCAAAAGCATATGGGAAGATAACTTTTTATTCCTGATTTTGATTGAAACACCCCTGTCGATAAGTACCAATCCATAATCCTTAAGAAATGATTCAATCGATGTCTTGAGTACAAGCCCGCTTTCCGGGGACCAGAATCCTTCATATACTTCCTCGGCCACCGGGCTTAAAAAGGATGCAATAATAGTCACACATTTTTCTTCATACCTTTTATTGCGTTTTATCAGGACAAGTTCCGGTTTATAAACAGATCCTGCATCAATTATTATTTTTTTGGAATAATTATAGTTTACTTCCTCCTGATTATAGGCAAAATGGAAGGTTATGAATAATCTGTCCCTCGAATTTTTCCCTGCCACGGGATTTCCCTTACGCCGGTCAAAATCCAGGATACTATTGCCCGGGGCATCTTCAACCAGGATATCCGGGATATTGTTGCCCGGGAAAGAATCGATTTTAAGGATAATTTCCGGGTGCGGGGTTGTTATTACTACACGTTCATAGGGGAAAGAGATTGAACAGCGGTCCGGACAATTTTTCTCTATATATTCTGAAATCATTTTAATATCTGCAGGATAATAATAATCTGCAATATTTTTTATTGCACTTATGATATTGCATAAGGTATAATCAAACCAGTAGAAAAGCGTGCAATTCTTTTCATCGTATACATATATATACCCATTGTCTGCATGCAGGCAATGTCTGGTGACCTTATCCATGAGTAGTTTCTTTTCATCATTATAAAGCCGGAAATAAGGCGAGAAAGTAAAATCCTCGTGAAAAATCAGATTATCCATTTCAAAGTGGATTTCAATAAAAAAGATCCTCTCCATCCGGATAGGCTGGTTTATATTCATGTCATACATGAATACCTGGTTATGAATCAGATAATGCAGATGGTTGGAAAGATCGGATTCAAGGACAACATGCTTTCCCATGAGCAGGGATGTAAGAAGGATCTGTTCCCGGTCCGGGACAGGTTCGGTGACATTCCCTTTTGAATACGATAAAGTCCTCCCATATCCTCCATTCTTTTTTATATACACCATTATTGCCTTTATCTTTAGTGTTTTAAAAGAATCAATAATGGTAAAAGCGAGTCTATACCGTTTTTCATCTTTTGCCGTGCTCTTGTGAGTCGCTGTAAAAGCTGCTTTAAACCGGTTTTCAAGATCATAAAAATGTTTGTCATAAAGCACAGGAAGGGACTCCCTGCCTGTATCCCATTTATCATGAAATGCTTTCCCGAGCCTGTCCAGAAGCGGGGTATTCATCTCTTCTCTTGCCGCAAGGAAAAGAGCGGCCGAATGCACACAAAATTCCTTTGAATTACAGGAACAGCGGGTTCTAAACCTGTTACTTCTAAAAATAAGTTTTACTCGATAGACAAAAGAAGAATCTGTTACCCTGCCGCTTATCGTATCTTCCCTTATTATTATATCCTTTACCTGGTAAGCCCCGGCTTGTTGAAGAATATCGGTTTTAAACAGGTGTTCCAGCTTCTTTAATTCAAAATCGAAAATGTCTGTCATAAAAATACTCCTCTTATATAAATTTATAAGAGCAATAATAATATACAGTGCCTGCTATTGCCCTCCTTATATATAACACCTATTTTGTTCTTCCTGCATTGCAAATAAAGCGATTTTTTTTATTTTTTTTAAACTATTCAGTTTTTTTTAAGGGATTGAAACAAGATTATGACCGTATTATTACAAATCCCGGGCCGGGTAAAAAAAAAAGGGTGTTCCCGGAAATATCCGGGAACACCCTGTCTGGTTTACCAGTCTTCACTTAATCCCAGTATGTGGTATCTGCAACACCCATAAAAGAAATATTCCCGTCTGTTACAACCACCCAATCATCGACACCGTTCACTGCTGTGGAATAATCTGAACCATTCCAGTAATATACGGTGCTGCCGGTTTCGGCTACGACAATAAGATTCCTGCTTCCTGTAAGAGTTGTTCCCCTATACAAATCCCTCACGTAAAGATTAACAGCAATACCTGAAGCACCAAAAATGCATTCCCTGTCTATCGCATCAAGTCCCAGATATTCGATGGCAACGGTTTTATTATTTCCCGTTATCTGGATGATTCTCTTTTTATCGACAATAGTCTGAGTTATCATTGTTGTGGCAGAACCGTCTCCCCTGAGTGTGAGTGAACTGCCTATCTGAAGTTCTCTTCCTGCACCACCAGGTATGTCTAAAAGTGAATAAGTTCCTGCGCAGAGGTAGATGATTTCACCATCAACAGCATCTGTCTCCACTGCTGTCCGCAGTCCGTCGGTTTCCGCACCCTCGTATACTGCCTGGCTCATCACCGTAGAATTCCATGCCGGATCCTTAAGTGTCAGTTCCTTTGAAGTACTGTTCCAGGAAGAAGAAATATCGCTTTCACCGGTAAAGTTGGTGGAAACGGACGTATCAATGGCAATGATCCTGTCCGCATCGCTGAATTTGGAATATACTGCCGGTGCGGTTGTGTCGATAACAAGGGTAAGTCCCGCGGAAGTTCCCGTATTCCCTGCCGTATCCGTCGCCTGTGCAGTAATGGTGTGGGTGTGATTCACACTGACAGTAATCGCTACCGAGTCAAAGGTGTAATTCCCGGCACCGGTTGCCGTGGTTGATGCAAGCTCCCCATCAAGGCTGCTTACCAGCTTCATGCTTATATCTGCATCCGCCGTACCGGTAAAAGTCAGCCCGGTTGTCGTTTTCGTGATATTATCCGAATCCGAACTTCCCGAATCGTCTTCTGGTGCAAGATCCGGTGTGGAAGGCGAAGCCGGGGCAGACGTATCGATCTCAATAACAAGCGCGGTCGATTCTCCCGAAACATTGGTTGCAGCATCGGCCGCTGTTGCAGTTATGCTGTGCGTATCCTCTGAAAGCGAAACATCCTTTGACCAGTCACCGTTTTCATCAGCAAAAGTAGTTCCCAGGGAGTCGTCCACATTACTGAAAAGTTCGATTTCGGCATATGCTTCCGCATCCCCGCTTATGGTGAGTTCACTCGCCTGGTTGGTGATATTATCCGTGTTTGACGTTCCTTTGTCATCATCCGCAGCAAGATCCAGGTCTGTGGGCGGATCGGGTGCGGTCTTGTCAATGCTGAAATCCAGACTCGGGTATGTTGATTCCGATGTTTTGCCATCCACCACCTGTTTTGCAATAAGTCGGTATTCCCCTTCATCTGCAATAAAAACCTCACCGGCATATTCCAACCAATCTGTTCCATTGTTCAGGGAATAATACGCGGCTGTTGCCCCGGGATCAAGGGTAAGGGTAAATGATTGCGTGGTATTATATGCTCCGGCAGTAATTCCCGCGATTTCCGGCGGGTCGGCTAATGTCGTATCCACCTCGATGGTCCAGGAACCTGAACCAGACCAGTCGTTCCCGTCTCCTGCCTGGACGTACAATGTATAAGAACCATTCTCAAGCGGGGTTCCGGGGGTATAGAATGTATCCGTCGTTTCCACCCAGCCGGATCCTTCTGTAAACGAATACCGGTAATTAATCGCACCGGGAACCTCATTCCATGTCCACACCGGCTGCTGATTTTTGGTTATTTCCGGTCCTATTACCTCCGGTGCTTCCAATACGGATGGAGGTGGAGAAGGTTCTGTTGAAGGCACTGGTGTGGGATCAGAACCGCCACCCCCGCCCGAAGGGGATGAACACCCGGGAAAAAAGAATATAAACATCATTATTAAAATAAAAACAGGATTTTTTTACCTATCAATGAAGAGTTCAAAAAAGACATACCATCATCCTCCTGTCGACAATAAATCAATATTGTCCCTTATTAAATATAAGGGAAATTTATCAAGAAGGCAAATTTAAAAGAATCCTGTCATCCGTTCTCTGTCCTTCGGATGAACCATACTATAAAGTATAAACGTTCCAATTACTGTTTTCAAATTTTTCAAGTGAAAAGGGCGAAAAATCAATCTCTTAAGGGATTTAAAAGATTGAATTAATGGTAAGATACGTTACTTTGTAAAAACCGGTATAATATGCTTTTCAAGGATATTGGATTTGACGTTCCCTGCTATTATTTCCTCGTGTTCTTTCAAGGCATGAGTAAATAGCTTTCCCATGTCTGCTGCTATTTTATAACCGACATGCAGTAACTGGCGAAAATGAGGATTATATTCCGGATTGGATGGATCATGACGCAGGGTATGAACAAATTGTCCGGATGTCCACGCCGCTACGTTACCTGCCGGAGGTAATTTATCCTTTCTGATATCAATAACAGAAGCGTATGGTGCTATTAACCGGTCATAGTTGTGCAAAGACCCGGTATAGACAGCTTTGGCTATCTGAAGGCCATTGCCCCCTGCTTCTGCCAGACCGGCCAATTCTTCCAGCCAGGTGGTACCTGCTGTTTTTATATGCAACCCCGCGTCGTATTTCTTTATTGCCTGATTGATGATGGGATAGAGAGTGAATTTGTCACTCCCTGAATGGACGCTTAATTTCAGGTTCTCATTTAATCCGAATTCGGGAATTGCATACTTAATTACTGCCAGATCATCTTCAAATTCCTGTCTGAATCGATCCGGATTACCCACATAATCCACCCCTTTGAGAAACGTGCCGCTGAACCTGGGTGCAATTGTCTGTAATGGAATTTTTTCCATTGCCAGGGCAGATAAAATAAAGAACAGTTCCAGGGGTGTCTGGGGGGTTCCTGTTTCATCCATGGATACTTCTATAATGATCTGTGACGGATCTCTCTGTAAACTGATGTGTTTAAAAATCTTCCCTGCTTCCCGGATTGCCAGCAAATACTTTGCTGCTATTGCATCGAGGATTGACCCGGTAACATCAAAGGAAGAAGATACCCCCGGTATTGTTAATGTTCCGGTATACTTTTTATTATTCTGAATAAAGCGGCGAATACTCTCCTTATCGGCGGGCTTCCCGATAAAATCTGCAACATCAAGGGTAAAGAAATCCGCAGTATCTGCGAAGAAATCGACCGTTTCCAATCCCACATGATCCGCATCCACATAATAGGAGTTTTCCCAGCCGAGTTCCTTTACTGCGAGATTTGCCTGTTCCCTGGTGGATTGGGGTGTGCTGGATATAATGGAGTGTTCCCGGTATGATTTGTTCCATACAGGTACAATATGGATTCCCGCGGCCTGTGCTTCTATAATAGCCGCAAGCTGTGCCTTTGCCTGGTGACAGAAACGGTCACCGGTACCGAATGAATATTTTTCTATCTTTTTCATCTGTATCCTTCCACCCCAAAATCATTCATCCAGGATAAGGGTGCCAAACCCTGAAGTATTTCTGAACGATTCATTTGTCGGATCATTCCATTTTGCATAGGAGGTCCTGCTTCCTGTACCAGGATCATCGTTAATCTGGAGATCGAATCCCAATTCAACCCCTTTTCCCGGTTTTACATACCGGAAAGGAATCATCACTTCCACATTGTAACCATCTTCCGTTATTATTGTTGCAGAGGTAAAGTCCGCGGGATTTCCCCTGAAAGAAAACTCGTTTTCATAGTTAAGCCTGTACTGGGCATCATCATCCATATAATCCGGGGATTTATTGTTCTTTTCATCCACAAATATTTCCACGGAATCATGCTCGTAGGAATTATTACTCTTCTTTGACAACTGGTTATCCTTTACTTTTACCAGTACATAGAGATTTTTTTCATCCCACAGCGTTGGCTACGCCCACAACCCAAATCAAGAGAAGCAGGAAATAATTTATACCTGTAATTACATCAGATCCAGGAAGGATCC
>JAFGQK010000263.1 GCA_016935735.1 Spirochaetales bacterium
AAGGGAAACCACCGATTACACAGAAATAGATAGAAAAATCGGTGTAATCGGTGGTTTCATCTCTTTATTGTGGAAAATCGAAATTTCTGGACAATAAATTACATACATCAATTGCTTGCATTTGAAGGTAAAATAATGAAGATTATTAGAATTTTCAACATATATACACTTCATTTTACTCCATACAGAGTATTTCGATTATAATTCATACCCCAGACAATTCTATATTTAGCACATAAAATCCTTGTTACTGATCTTCCTTAAAATATGATATCATCAGTATATTATTAACAAAATTCCGTAATCAACCCAACATAATACTGGGCGATAAGAAGTGCATCCACTATGTCAATACTGTCATCGCAATTCACATCTGCCGGCGATGGATTGAATCCTTCAGGATCAAGACCGACATAGTACTGGGCGGTAAGAAGCGCATCTACAATGTCCACACTCCCGTCATTATTCACATCACCACGCTCAATACCCGGGGTTGGTTCGACCGTGGAAACAGGAGTCGGGGTTTCCGATACAACCGGGGTTGGAGTTGGCACTGGTGTGGGTGTTGAACCCCCATAATAGGTGCCGATATTTGTCCCGGTCCCGCTCTTACCAAGATCAATCTCATGGTCCAGGCCGATATATTTTCCGCTTGAGTTTTTCCACAATGTCTGTTTCACTATTCCGTATTTTGTCTCATCCACCGTATTCCAGTCGTCAAGCATAATCCCGCCTGTATCGCCGGAATTCGGATTAAAGCACCAGAATGTATGATGCAGATTTTCCTGTACAATAAATCCGGCCAGCAGTTCAAGCCATTTCCTGTTGTCTGCATTGGCAAGCTTCCCGCCCCATTCACCAATCAGAACAGGTGCAGTATCCTGTTCTGCTATATAAAACCAGTTGGGATACCAGCATTCATCAATAAGCCCCTGCATGTCAAACCCGCCCTGGAACCATGGTTGAAGGTGAATGTCCGGGCCATAATCATGGGGTGAATAAACAAGCTGATCCTGGCCCGAACCGAGGTTTACCGGGTAATCCGCAACACCCCGGAGATTCCCACCCCACCAGTTGTAATTATAGGTATATTTGTCTGTTGATGCATAGGTATAACCTTCCATGGGGGTGCATTCGATTCCCTCGACCATAATCAACAGATTCGGATTTTCAGCAAGTATAACCCGGGCAACATCCTCTGCCGCTTTCCGCCAGTTGTTGTTATCGGAAGATCCGTCCCATTTTGCAGCAGCAGGGTTATTCCCGAAGGCCTGCCCATGGGGTTCGTTAAACAGGTCCACCGCGACAATAGTGTCATCCCCTTTATACCGGGCAGCCAGCCATTTCCAGGCAGACTGGAAATCACTCACCGGATTATTCTCATACCACACGCTTTCATTCTGCGATTTTGCATACCCGTGCATGTCAAACATAATTTTCATGCCAAGTACTTTACAGTACTCTATTGTCAGATCCAGCAGGGTAAGGCTGGACACCCCGTCAATATCCCAGTTTACTTCACCATTCACATGATTCACCAGGGGATCACTCCCGCCCCGCCACTGGTTAACGAGTTCCCCGGAAAGGGGAAAGCGGAGGATATTAAATCCGAGTTCTGTCATGGTTTCAAGCGCGAACCTCCAGTTTACTTTATCAAAATTATAAAATCCGTTCACCTCTGTCTCGAATCCAAACCAGTTAATTCCCGTAAGCCGGGCGATATTCCCCTGGCTGTCCCTTATCGTGCTTCCCTGTGTATGAAGCCAGTCATCACCTGCCGGTGGCGGGGGTGTCGGTTCCGGGGACGGCGGGGGTTCGATTCCCCAGACCAGGTTCCCGTTCCGGTACATGGTTACTTTTTCATAATCCGTAAATTCAAGGATATCCGGGCCAAAGGAATAATCATCAGCCTGGTCAAAATACCCGCCGCCTTCTTTCTCAATCCTTATCTGTATGCCACCGGTTTTCTCCCCCGGGCCAAGACTCCCGGAACTGAAATTCAGTTCCAGGTACCCGTCTTTAAATGCGTAGGAAACGCCGGATACCGGATTCCAATCATATGTCAACTTCTGGGCAACATATCCTTCTTTTGTATAATAATAACGGACAGAAAAGCCGGATAAAGAAACGGATTCCGTTCCTTCATTGATAATATTGATAAAAGGCCTTATTTTATAGAAAAAAACCGTCGGTTCACCGCACATGTATTGAACCTTTACTGTTTGTGCAAAAACATGTATTGTCATTATTATAAGAATCATTAAAACAAGTAACTTTTTCATAACGCCATTCTCCTTTTCTTTATCTTTTTTTATTAAAGCATTATATGGAAAAGGATACAATCAGACTATTCTCTTATGCAAATCAACCGGGAAAAAGGAATAGAAAGAAAGACAGGTTCGTTGTTTCACCGGTCTTTCACATCAAAGGGATAGTTCCCGTTAAAACATGCAAAGCAAAAATCTTCCGGATTGCTCACACATTGTCTAAGGTATTCAAGCGGGAGGAAGCGGACAGAATCGGCACCAATATAATGTGCAATATCAGCAGGGCTCATCCGATTGGAGATAAGCTCTTCTTTTGTCGGGATATCGATCCCAAAGAAACACGGGTATTTGATTTCCGGTGCACACAACCGGAGATGCACCTCCTTTGCCCCGGCTTCCTTTATAAGTTTTACAATAATCCTGCTCGTCGTACCCCGGACAAGGGAATCATCAATAAGGATTACCCGTTTCCCGTTAATGACTGCTTTCATGGGATGAAGCTTCATCCTGACCCCGGATTCCCGCATGTCCGGCGCGGGTTGAATAAAGGTTCTTCCTGAATAATGATTCCTGGTAAGCCCGTATTCCAGACCCACCCCGGAAGATTCGGAATAACCGAGTGCAGCACTGTTCCCGGAATCGGGCACGGCACAGACAATATCCCCCGGTAAATTATCGATGTGGGCAAGGAACCCCCCCATTTTTTTCCTTATCGTATGAACAGGATATCCGAAAAGGATAGAATCGGGACGGGCGAAATAAATCAATTCAAAAATACACTGGCATCTCCGGTCCTTTTTATGCAATGCAACGGATTGTTTGCCGTATTTGTTTACAAGAATAATCTCCCCGGGATTTACTTCCCTGGTATAATTCATTCCCAGGATGTCCAGGGCACAGGTTTCGGATGCAAATTCCATCATATCGCTTTTTTCACCGATAACAAGAGGTCTGAATCCATACGGGTCCCGGGCTGCGATAAGGGTATCATTATGTATCATGACAAAGCTGTAAGCACCCTCCACCCTTTCAAGGGTTTCCATGAGAGATTCCGTAAAATCATTCCTTTTTGACTTTGCAATATAATGGAGTATCAATTCGGTATCAGAGGTACTCTGCAGGATCGAGCCTTCACGGATAAGCTCATTTTTTAAAAACATGGAATTGGAGATATTTCCGTTATGGGCAAGGGCAATCTGTCCTTTGTTGCATACAGCAAGTACTGGCTGGGCGTTCTCCAATTTATTTCCCCCGCGGGTGGAATAACGGACATGGCCGATCCCGGTATAGGACGAATGGGTTTCTGTCAGATAATGCGACAACACATTTCCCACCATCCCAAGATCCTTGTAGGTGATAAGCTGTCCCCTGCTGTGATGATATGCAATCCCGCAGCTTTCCTGTCCCCTGTGCTGAAGGGAAAAAAGTGGATAAAACAACTCTTTGGGTACATTGATTTTCTTATGAGAATAGATGCCAACAATCCCACAATGGTGAAGTGGGGTCTCTTTAAAGGTAACCACAGGTAAATGTAACAGCATAAATCAAAGCAGGTCAAGGGAGAAAGAACGGAATCGGATCATTTTTCCCCTACCCCATTGCCATATGGAAAGAATTTCCATATGGCAATAAATAACATAATTCGTTACAGGATAATAAAATAAACTGCTTTTTCAGGTTTACAGACTCCATTTATTTTCCATCAGGAAATAAGATGAAAAAAATAAAAGGACAATAATAAAAGAATGGAATTAATTACATGATAAACAATTAGAGATGATTCTACACTTCAAAACAATTATGGCATGTATTTTGTATTATCAGTCTTTTAGGAAGATTATTTGAAATTGAAGAATTATCTGCGTGAAAGAGAAAGAAATGCAGCAACAATGAAAGGAGGTGAGAGAGAAATAAAACTGACAAATGATGATATAAAACATGTTGAGCGTCTATTAAATGAACGACCAGGAAAGCGATTAGGTTTCAAAAAGCCGAAGGAGGTATTTTCTGAGTCGGTTGCACTTGGTCCTTGAATGCAGCCAACCGCATGAGGTTACCACCGGGTTTTTTATTCAGTAAAATTATATTTACAATTTTTATATTTGTTGTATTATAAAATATGGTATATATTTGCAAATACCAGGAAAATAAAGAATGAACGCACCAAAAAAATATCAATCTTTCCTTTTTTTCTTTTTCACACTTTTAGTCTGTAGTGAATATACTATATATGCGGAACATCCGCGTATCAGGGACGGTCTCCTTGACATTTCCGGCTGGAATTTTAAAAAACAGGGTGAAATTACCCTGGCAGGTGAATGGAAGTGTCTGTTGAACCGGGATGACCTCTCATTTGCTGACCCGGATTATGATGACAACTCGTGGGAAATATATAATATACCAGGGTACTGGAATAAAAGAACCAGTACATACAAAGGAACCAGCTGGTTCCGGTTAAAGATATATTCGGGGGGGAGGGACAAACTTTGTCTTTATATCCATCATGCAAATACAAGCTATGAATTGTTCATAAACGGGAAAAAAATGGTAAGCAATGGGAAACCGGGAAAAAATAAAAAAAGTACTATACCCAGACTGGGTGAAAAAATAATCGCACTCCCGGAAAGTCCCGGGATTACATTGGCCTGGCGGATTGCAAATTACCATGATCCGTGCGGTGGACCGGGGGTAAGTCCCGTTATTATGAGGAATGAAAAAATATTCAGTATGGTACTAAAAAGGAATGTAATTACCCTGGTAATAATCGGTTTCTACCTGATGCTCGCCATGTATCATTTTTTTTTCTGGATAACAAACAGGAAAAACAGGGCAAGCCTTATCCTTACGTTATGTGCTTTTTCGGTCTGCATAAGGGAGGTGACAGCGAACAGTGTGCTTGAGAATTTATTTCCCGGATTGTCCATGTTCACCTTGCACTGGAAACTTGAATCCGTTTTCACTGCGTTAGTGATCTTCTTTTTTCTCTGGTTTTGTCACTTTTTATATATGGGCCAGTTTCCAAAAAAAATTGTCTGGCTTGTAAGCGGGGTGATTATAATCCTGCTTCTTTATATTATTATTGTTCCTGTCCTCCTGCTTCTCTCATCACTCTTTTATATCCAGTTACTTATGCTGCCGTTTTTTATTATATGTATTATCGTGCTGACAAAAGCATTTAAAAAAGGAAAAAAGGATGCGCTCATTTCAATCGCCGGTATTGCACTCTTTTTATTATGTGTGGTAAGTGATCTCATTTACAGCTTCGCTTACGAGATTGTATCCGGAAATACATCAATTAATAGTAATCTCATAATCTTTGGATTTTCCATATTTGTTATATCACAGGCAGTTGTTCTGGCTGTCCGTACTGCTACGGTGTATAAGACCGCATCCTATCTTTCAAGAAACCTTGAACAGGAAGTGATAAAGAAAACAGAACAACTTGCAAAGCAGAAAAAAGAGCTTGAAAAGGTAAACATACAGTTAAAGGAACTGGACCAGCAGAAAAGCCTGTTTTACCAGAATGTCACCCATGAACTCCGCACCCCACTAACCCTTATCATGGGACCCCTGGAATCCCTGGTACGTGGATTTTTCGGGCCTTTAAAAAAGGAGATAAAAAGCCAGCTGGGAGTGATGCGGAGGAACGCGGGAAGACTATTGCAGTACATCAACCAGCTCCTGGAACTCTCAAAACTGGAAGCCGGAAAGGTCAAACTGGAAAGAAAACCTGTGGATATGGGAAAAGTGATACACTATGTTGCAGCCATTTTTGAATCCTCTTTTAAGACAAAAGGAATAGATCTGGAACTTCATCTCCCGGACAGAGATTGTTATGTCCCGGGGGATAAGGATAAAATCGAAAAAATCATCTCCAATCTACTCTCAAACGCCTTCAAATTTGCCGAAAAGAAAGGAAAGGTCATCCTTCAACTGGATATGCCTTCTTCAGATGCATACACAATCTCTGTAAAAGATACGGGATGCGGGATACCAGAGCAATTCATTCCCCTTCTATTTGAACGGTTTAAGCAGGCAGACAGTTCCCCTACCAGGAAGCATGAAGGATCGGGAATCGGGCTTTCCCTTGTCAAAGAATATACGGAACTTCACGGCGGAACAATTACCGTAAAAAGCAAAGAAGGAGAGGGGAGTGAATTCATCATCACCCTGCCTGCAGGAGACAATCCCCCTGAAATAGAAACAACAGAAAACGGTGCATCAATTGAACCGGAAATACAGCAGCAAATGGGGACCATTACGGAACATGACCCCGAGAACGGGACGAATCAACAACTTGGGCAACAGGAAGAAGACAGCCGGGTAAGTGAGGAAAAAATCCTTATCGTGGAGGACAACCCGGATATGCGGGCGTATATCAGCGGGTTTTTAAAAAATTGCTACCGACTTTTTGAAGCAGGAGACGGCAGGGAGGGACTGGAAACGGCACAAGCGATACAACCGGATCTCATTATCAGTGATCTGATGATGCCGTATATGGACGGTGTAGAATTAGTACATACGATAAGGAGGACCAGGGAACTGGCCCATATCCCAATCATTATTCTTACTGCAAGAATGGCAGACGATCCGGGAACGGATGAGTTGCTCGTTCTTGCAGATGATTTTCTTTCCAAACCATTTCACCCCCGGGAGCTTTTGTCCAGTGTAAAGAATCTGCTTGAATTAAAAAGCAGGCGTGAAAGGCTTGCCTTTTTTGACAATGAGTTTATGATTACCGGGGCGGAAAAGAATACAATAGATGAAAAGAATGATGAAAAGTATCCTGGCAATCCTGTCCTTATTATTGATGACAATGAAGGGACCCTTAAGAATTTCCGGCAGCTTCTTCTACATGAAGGAATCAATCATATAACCGTGTGCAATGATTCGAGGAAAGTGATGGATATCCTGGAAAAGCAAACGGTTTCCCTGGTGATCCTGGATTTAAAGATGCCTTATATACCGGGAGAAGAATTATTGAAAATGATAAAAAAGAAATACCCACAGGTAGATGTACTTGTTGTGACAGGAATTGATGATATTGAAATGGCCGTATCCTGTATAAGGGAAGGGGCATTCAATTACCTTGTAAAGCCTATAGAGATGGGGCTTCTTTTATCAGATATCAAACATATCCTGAAAATCAAAGCCCTGGAGGATGAATTAAATGCAACAGGCAGGCAGTTTGCTACAACCGATTTAGAAAATCCAGATGTATTTTCTGAAATCATTACGGTAAATGAAAAAATGAAATGGATTTTTATTCGGTTGGAAGCGATAGCGGGAAGCACACGGCCCATATTAATTACCGGGGAAACCGGTACAGGCAAGGATTTACTCCCGGCCATTATCCATACCCTTTCAGGACGGAAAGGAAAGCTGGTAAAGGTGAATATCTCCGGCCTGGATGATACAATGTTCTCCGATGTCCTTTTCGGCCATAAGAAAGGGGCGTATACCGGGGCAATAGCTGACCGGAAGGGATTGATCGAACAGGCCGAAAGTGGCACCCTTTTTCTTGATGAGATCGGGGATCTGGCAACGGCTTCCCAGGTGAAATTACTCAATCTTATAGAGAATGGGGAGTATTATAAACTCGGATCCGATACCCTTATACACTGTCAAACCCGGATTATTGCCGCGACCAATGCAAATCTCATGAAAAAAATTGAACAAGGCTTTTTCCGTGATGATGTCTATTATCGTTTTACCCACCCAATCCAGCTTCCCCCTTTGCGGGAGCGCTGTGAAGATATTCCTTTACTTACCAGGTATTTTATGAAAAAAGCTGCGGATGACCTGGGTAAAAAAGATCCTGCTATACCGGAACAGCTTATTCCACTCTTACAGAACTATCACTTTCCAGGGAATATCAGGGAATTACAGCGGTTGATCTATGAAGCGATGAGCCGGCATAGAGAAGGAAAACTCTCTTTACAGTATTTTAAGGAATATATAAAAGCCAATAGCCCGGCTAACACTGCCTTTGGGGCGGGACAATCCTTAAAACCCGAATTTACCCTTTCATTTTCCGTTAGTTTTCCCACGCTTAAAGAAATAGATGCCCGGGTTATCGAGATGGCCATGAAAAAAGCAGCTAATAACCAGGTGCTTGCCGCACATCTGCTGGGGATTACCCCTTCTGCTTTGAATAAAAGGCTTAAAAAAATATCTCCTGAAGAATGACCATCATCTCTATGTGTCAGAATCGTTGTTCAGACGACAACAATCCTGACAAATAAGGAAAGTAAAGGCAACAGTAATCCATTCGTATTCATACAGTTGCAGAATTGTGGTTTCATCTCTTTATTGTGGAAAATCGAAATTCCTGGACAATAAAATACATTGACTTTATTGACATTTCAGACTATAAAGGAACTTCCTTTTAGAGAATGTATTATCATAATTAAAAGGGGCTTATATAGTGCAGGATATATGGGACCGTATCGAGTCATGGCTGAAAAAAGAGGCTCCCGGGGTTAACGTCCGTTTGCTGCCCGGTGCTGCCGACAACGAGATTCATGTATTGGAAGAGTTTTTGCATATCACTTTTCCTGATGATGTAAAGGCGTCTTTTAAGATTCATAATGGCCAGCATGATTTAGCCGTACCCCTTATAGGAGACTGGCAATTATTTTCACTCATAGGAGTAGAACGCGATTGGAAACTCATGAAAAAGATGTATGATAAAGGAGATTTTTCCGGTCCCGGGGCTGCTGCAACCGGGAATGTACGTCCGGAATGGTGGATCCCCGGCTGGATTGCAGTGGCATCCAATGGTGCCGGTGATTTATTATGCCTGGATATGGATCCTGCACCCGGGGGCCGGGCCGGCCAGATTGTCACCTTCTGGCATATGGATTCGAAGAGGGCAGTCCTGGCAGAAAGCTTCCGGGAATGGCTCCTGATGTTTGCCCGTGACCTGGAGAACGGACAGTACAGGGTAGAGAACGGTTCTCTTATACATGCTGAATCCTTATAGGCAAACGCTGTATCAGGAAGGGGAAAAATGTATACATGACAGTGACAATTACGGATATCCCGGCAGATAATGAACAGCTGATTCGTAAAACAGCGGACCTGTTATTCAGGGAATTCATGGTGAATTACCCGGATGCATGGCCTACGCCGGAATCGGCAGTCAGGGAAGTACGGGAATCCCTGTTAAAAGACCGGATAAGCAGGATCGCCCTGGAAAATAATGATGTTATCGGATGGATAGGAGGAATAAGACAGTATAATGGGATATCATGGGAACTCCACCCGGTAGTTGTTTCCTCCACCCGGCGGTACATGGGAGTCGGTACACGGCTTGTCCGTGACCTGGAAGAGCAGGTGAGAAAACGGGGAGGAATAAACATCTTCCTTGGAACGGATGATGAAAATTTTCAAACATCCATATCCGGGATCGATCTGTATCCGGGAGTACTTGAAAAGGCAAAGAATATCAGGAATATAAAAAATCATCCTTTTGAATTTTATTTGAAATGCGGATTTGAGATTACCGGTGTGATACCGGATGCTAATGGCTTTGGCAAGCCGGATATATTTATGGCAAAACGGCTTGTACCCTGGAAGGGGAGAGGAGGAAATGATGAAGATTCAAATGTACCAGGTTGATGCGTTTACGAAAGAAGTGTTTAAAGGAAACCCTGCGGCTGTCTGTCCCCTGGACGATTGGCCGGACGATTCTGTCCTCCAGGGTATTGCCCTGGAAAATAATCTTTCGGAAACCGCTTTTTTTGTAAAAGAAGCCTCATATTACACATTACGGTGGTTTACCCCGGCAACCGAAGTGGACCTTTGCGGACACGCAACACTGGCATCTGCATATGTTGTTTTTACATTTCTTGAACCCGCCCTTCACGAGGTCGTTTTTTCTTCAAAAAGCGGCATGCTTAAAGTGAGCAGGGAAAATGACTTTCTTGCCATGATTTTCCCTTCACGGCCCCCGGCCCCATGTCCTGCCCCGGATCTTCTTATGCAGGGACTCGGGAAGAAACCGGAGGAAGTCCTCCGTTCTGAAAGGGACTTTATGGTTGTATACAGGAATCAGGAGGAGATCGAGGAACTTGATCCCTGTATGTCTGATCTTGAACAACTGGATGCGCTGGGAACGATTGTCACTGCCCCGGGGATAAAAGCAGATTTTGTCTCCCGGTTCTTTGCACCCGGTGCCGGGATCCCGGAAGACCCGGTAACCGGATCTTCCCACTGCACACTCATTCCGTACTGGTCGGGAAAGCTGAATAAGAAAAATCTTTATGCACAACAGCTTTCTGCAAGGGGCGGTGAGCTTTTCTGTGAAGACCTGGGGAGCAAAGTAAAAATAGCAGGAAATGCCGTCAGGTACCTGGAAGGGGTAATTCATATATAAGAGAAATTACCCCAAAAAAGTAATCCGGGATTTCGCTTTGTAAACCAGCCATGATTGACGTAAAAAAGCCAGTTACCTTAAAAACAATATTCATCATTGCCCTGCCCATGGTTATTTCCCAGGCAACGGAAACAGTGATGCTTTTCACTGACCGTTTTTTCCTTTCACTGCTGGGAAAGAATTATATTACTGCTGCAATGAGCGGGGGATTATCCTCCTATGTTTTTTCCTCCCTGTTTTCAGGTTCAATCGGATATGCCAATGCCCTGGTTGCCCAGTATTACGGGGCAAAAAAATATAACCAGTGTTTCCGGGCAACAGGCCAGGGTTTATGGCTTTCTCTTTTCTGCTATCCCCTGTGCCTTGGATTTATCCCTTTTGTTCACTGGTTTTTCAAATGGGCCGGGCACAGTCCGTCCCAGGTAGAATTGGAATTCACCTATTTCAGGATTTTAATGTCCGGTAGTATTTTAGCATTTATCAGATCGTCACTTTCCGGATATTATATAGGGATTGGAAAGACATCTGTGGTAATGACCTCAAACATCCTCGGAATGATCGCCAATATTCCTCTGAATTACCTCTTTATATTCGGATTCGGGAATATACCGGCCATGGGAATCCGCGGCGCAGCCTTTGGCACACTGGGCGGCAGCTTACTATCCTGCATTTTCCTGGCATCAGCCCTTCCCCTGGATTCTTTGTTTAAAACATATAAAGGCGGCAGGATTAAACTGTGGGGTCTGAATAAAGAGATAATGAAAAAACTCCTTACATACGGGGTTCCTGCCGGTGCAGAGGTGTTTGTCAATGTGTTCTTATTCAACTTCTTTGTACAGCTCATGTATTCTTATAGTGAAGATGTCGCTGCTGCTGTTACCATTACCTTTAATTATGACCTGGTTTCATTTATCCCCCTGATAGGATTCAGTCTTGCAGTCACTGCATTAACAGGACAACAGATGGGTTCCGGTAATATTGAAGGGGCAAAAAAGGCCACGATGCTGGTCCTTAAACTGACCTATGTGTATGCATCAATCATGGTTTTGGTTTTCCTGCTGGGTGCGGATTTCCTTGTAAAAATTTTTTCCATGGGTTTTACAGCGAACGACCTGGAGGTTTTACCCCTTGCACGGTTAATGCTCAGACTTGCATCCATATACCTCCTTGCAGACGGTACTCAGCTTGTTTTTGCAGGTTCCCTCCGCGGGGCGGGAGATACCCGCTGGGTCATGTATATTTCCGTGATTCTTCATATCATTATGGTATCGGGAACATATGTAATGATAAAGGTTCTCCATATTCATCCTGTTGGGGTATGGTTGTATTTTATTGGATTTGTCCTTTCCCTGGGAATTGCCATGTTTCTGCGTTATAAAACCGGTTACTGGCAGAAAATCAGGATAGTGCAGAAGGAAAAATAGAAAAGGAATGGAATTAATGGCCATAAAGAAATCACTTGACAGATGGAAATCCTGTAACTATAGTTGAAGAGGAATTGAAGACAGCTATCCTTTTTCGTAGATTGGAAGAATCGATGAAGATAAAAACAGTAACTATTGTTATTCCTGTTATTTTTTTCTGTTTTTTTTTTCCGGCACATGTTTTCAGCACAGAAAACTTGCTAAAAAATCCCGGTATGGAGAACATATCCGGGGGAAAGCCGGACCACTGGAATACCTGGCAATTCAATCAATCTCTTGCCCGTTTCAACATTGATACAAAAGATCCCCGGGAAGGAAACAGATATGCGACAATTGTCTGCGAATCTGAAAATGATGCACGATATACCCAGGAAGTTCAGGTAAAAGAAAATACGTTATACAAGATCTCCGGCTGGGTAAAGACCGGGAATGTCAGGACAGGATTCCTGGGTGCGAATCTTTCTATTATAGATAGATTCTATACATCCCGGAGTGTTACCGGAACCATAAACAACTGGAAATATCTCGAGCTGTATATTAAGATTGCCCGCGGCATTAAAAAAATCACCATATCCCTCGGATTGGGCGGATACGGGAGTATGAATACAGGGATAGTATCTTTTGATGATATACGAATGGAAGAAATATCCCAGGTGCCTGCAGGAATGGAACTGGCATATATCGAACCCCTTGAACCGGTAAAAGAGGGAAATAATGAAGGAAAGGATATAACCACCGCCCGGGGCGGCCAGTTTCCCCTGGTAACGATTATTATCATTATTCTCGTTCTTGCCCTGGCAGGAGGTGGGATTTTCCTTGTTATAAAATTCAAGCTTTATCAAAAGCTTCCGGTCTTTCTGGGCAACTGGCTGCAATCCGTATTCTCACCACCCCCGGAGGAATTAAAAGGATTACAGAGAATCATCCGTTTGCCGTATATAAAGGCAGCAGGTATCCTGATACTCACCATTGCCCTTGGTCTGCCGTTTTTTCTTGATATATAC
The DNA here is from genome assembly GCA_016935735.1 of Spirochaetales bacterium. GTDB lineage: Bacteria > Spirochaetota > Spirochaetia > SZUA-6 > JAFGRV01 > JAFGRV01. The sequence goes on from JAFGQK010000263.1 coordinate 13,076, forward strand.
GAATCCATTAAAATAGAACCATATGCAGGGAATGAAAATCATTATGTGTATCTTGCAAAAGCCATCCTGGAAGGGCACCTGGATATCCCGTACAAACTTCACGATATCGCTATCTTTAAAGGGAAATACTATGTGATATATCCCCCCTTCCCTGTTGTTCTGGTTTTACCTTTTGTAGCCCTCTTTGGAATGAAAACAAAAGTAACAATCATCGGGGTTGCCCTTGCTATAGTATGTTGTATTCTCCTTTACAGGATACTGGCAAAGGTACACATAGAGGCAAAATACAGGCTATGGATACTCCTGGCATTCTTCCTGGGAACCGGGTACTGGCTCTGCTTAAGGAACAGTCAGGGTGTTGCCTGGTTTGCCCATGTGGTTTCCGTGTTTGGGGTTCTCCTCGCCATTCATGAAGGACTGGGAAGAGGGAATGGATTTCTTACCGGGCTTTTCCTCGGTATGGCATTCCTTTCCAGGCAGTTATCGCTTTTCTTTGTATTCTTTTTTATTGTCGCTATCTGGACGAACGAAAAAAGGAAATCAACAAAAAATAAGATTTTTCATGCAGCCGGTTTTCTCGGCACCCTTGGCGTATGTGTGTTAATCTATCTTGGATACAACTACATCCGGTTCGGGAATTTTTTTGATACAGGGTATTCATACCTCGAACTGGGTGGATTTATGGGCGAACGTATTGGCAGGCATGGTCAATTCAGCATATTCCATATTCCATTCAATTTTGTTTATATGTTTCTCCAGGGATTCCATTTAAATTACGGGGACTGGCCTTCCTGGGTAACAAGTGTTCATGAATGGTGGCCGATTGATCCCTTCGGGACTGCCATAACATTTGCAAGTCCGTTTATTTTTTATGTTATCCGGGCAAAATGGAAAAAAAGCCTTTTAGCAGCAGCCTGGGTATCCATTATTATCGTCTGCATTGGTACACTCATGTATTACAATAACGGGTGGGTCCAGTACAATACACAGAGATTCAGCATGGATTTTTTTCCGCTTTTTATTGTTATTGTTGCCCTTGGGATCCAGCATGGGAAGAAACCCTTCTGGAAAGCACTTATCCTTTTTTCTGTTGCCATGAATGCACTCACCATGCTCATTATACCGCCGGCGGGGTAAGCACTTTGCCGTTTTAAGGAGAATTTATTATCTTGTTGTTATAAGAAAAGAAACTGTTTAGAATAAAAAAAAATGAAAGGTATGAGTTGTGAGTAAAATATGGATAAAATCAGGATATTAATTGTTGATGACATGAAATATGTACGCGACCATATTACCCGGATTCTCCAGGAAAAGTATATAGTGGATACGGCTGCTTCCAGGGAAGATGCAATTAAAAAGTTCCAGATCGCAGAAAAACAGAATTTCACCTATGATTTAATTCTTCTGGACAATTACCTTCCGGAACCGGATGCAGGAATCGAAGTGCTTGAATATATTAAGGAAAACAATATCAATACCATTGCATTAATGCTGTCCGAACATACGAATAGCGAATGTGATCCATTTAAAACAGGGATAAAGGCTTTTAAGGCAGGGGCTGCTGATTTCCTTACCAAACCCTTTAAGCGGGAGTTTCTTGAAGAAAGAATTACCGATCTCATATCCAAAAAGAGAAAAGCCCTGGCAACAATTGAGATGGCAGAAAATATTGGTGCGGAGCGTTTTAAGAGTGATCTGGAAGCTATTGCAGAAGATGGTGGTATTGATATGATTACCAGGGAAAGGGCAGGGAAGATTCTCAATGCCGGGGCCGAAGATTTTGGAGAGCTTGCGTTCGTTCATGAGCCACGTGACATAGAAATAAGCGACAGCCCGGGAAAATCCCATATAAGCATGTGGAATAAGAGGCTCCGGAATATAGGCGATATTCCCAACGATGCGCGGATAGCCGTGTTTGATATTCTTGCCCGGCACAAACAGATTTACAGGATTAAGTTCGGCAGTTTTCATAATGGCCCGGAATGCAAGACATACAAACTCAGAATCAAATCACCTAAAACCGGGGAAGGTAAACTCTTTTGCACCTTATTCGGCCCGAGCCCGATTAATTGCACAAAACAGGACTTCATCATTTATGTGAACAAGGGGTTTGAAGAAAAAGTGAAAAAGGATATTGAAAAAAAAATACCGGGAATGTAAGATTGTCAGGAAGATAACCTTATTTTTGACGATTATTGGAGTTCAACTACTGTTGAACGCTGTACAATATTTTTTCCGGTTTCAACTTCTATTTCTTCATCCTCTTTTTCCACGGGGAAATAGACTTCAAAGTTGTTTTTTTCTGCATTATTCAATTCATCTTCTGAAATTCCCCCGTGCTTTTTCATTTCTCTCATGGCAAAACGGATCATGGCCCGCATATCCTCATCAATCTCCCCTTCTGTTTTCATATAATAAAACAGTGAAGGATTGATTAAAATATTGGCAAGCCATGTTGCCTGGGTACAGGTGAGTTCACCAGGCTCGCAATGAAAATAATGCAGGGAAGCGGGGCCGATCCCGAATATTCCCGGCCCCCATTCAACAATATTAAGATACACTTCCAGGAGTCTGTTTTTATTAATTTCCTGCTCCATCCACCAGGTAAGCATGATCTCTTCGCATTTCCTGGAGATTGTTTTTTCCCCGGAAAGAAAGAGATTCTTTATAAGCTGCATGCTTACCGTACTCCCGCCCCTCATAAAACCATTCTTTTTCAGATTTTGCCTTATAGCCCCGTTTATATGGCTGAGTTCAAAGCCATTGTGAATAAAAAAATTCCCATCCTCGCAGGTTAATACTGCTTCGATAATATACCAGCCTGCATTCTCAAGGGAAATGAAATTCTCGTTCAACGGACCGACTGTTATTGAAAATTCATTATCCTCCTTTGTCCGTATTTTATGGGTATATTCCATCGATTTAATCTTTCGTACATCACATAATGAAGGAGGCTGAATAACCTTGAAAGAAGAGATGTTCCCCTGGACAGAGAGGGATGTATTTTCAATCTTTTCCATATCCAGCACAAGGGAAATAGAGATATTCATAAAACCATTGAACCGGGCGTCTTTTATATGCGGAATAAGCTCCCCTGGTATACTATCCAGCAAATCCTGGAGAACCAGTTGATCTGTTTCAATGGTCATCCTGCAGAAGAGCGGCATGTCAAAAGGGAATTTTATAGTAGCATTTCTTATATACAACGGAGCACGCCTGGTGATAAATAAAAACTCATCGGTTTCTAAAATTTTTTTAAAAGGATCGATCCTGCACCTTCCCCGTACACCACAGGAAACAAAACGGACTGGCCGTGATGCAATTAAAGAACTCTCTGCGGTGATATGGTTTACATAGCTTTTCAGATCAATATGGATATTCGGATCAGAGTGAAATTTATGGAATGACAGCCGGGCATCGAGAGAGGAGGACGAATCCGCTTTTATGGAACGGGGAAGCAATAAATACAGGGGTTTAAGGGGAAATTGAGTCATGTTCACCGATAAAGTCTGGTAATAAGGCCTGAACAGAAAAGAGCATGTTATATTCCCTGTCCCGGATGACTTGAGTTCCGGGGATTCGGATATGGGAAATCCCACACCGGTACATTGACCGGATATCACCCTGTCATTTCTGTCGATCTGACCGGATATCCTGCACCGGGAAAATACAGGGAAACAACCGGATAAATCCGTGATTTTTCGTGCCAGATACACCTTTCCATTGTCCAGAACAAAGGTAATCCGGTCTTCCGGGTTATTGTCATTTTTTTGGGATCTGTTTCCTTTCCCACCGGTAAAAACATCTCTTTGATCTGGAATAAAAGCAGCAAGCAGTTTTACACAATCGGTAAATGAAGAAAGCATGTCCATACTCAGTCTTGCCGTAAACCCGCGTATCCCCACTTCGGTAATTTGCAGGGACGTAAGCCGGCTTCCCGGTTTCCCTTTAAGCTTGATCTCCGATAAAAAGAAGAATGAGGGCTGCTCCCGGCCAAAGGAAGCAGAAATATCATGTATGGTGACTTCTCCCATACCCCCGATAAATACCGGGTAAGGATTTACCTGTATATCTTTATACCGGACAATAATCCCGGTTGTTATTTCTACCTGGCTTAAATAATTATTAAGCTTTTCATTAATCCTGGTCTGCATAATCAAAAAAAGTATGCCGACAACCAGGAAAAGAAACAGGACAATACCTGAAACAGAAGAGACGAGAAGAATCTTTTTTTTACTGTCCCGGAAGTATGCGTCTATCCTGTTTTTAAAAGATATAAAAACTTCAAAGTTTTGTTTTAACCAGCACATTAAAACAGAAAGCCATGAAAAATATCTGAAATACATGGGTTCCTCTATATCATTTTTAAAACTATATGACAAGCTCTTTTCCTTTACTTTTTGGGAATTATCCTTTTTTATTATGAAAAATGCTGAAAAAAAGATGGGAAACCAGTAAGCTGTTTTTTAAAACCGGCACAAATGATGGTTCTGTTTAAGCCATATCTCTTTGTTTTTATAATCCGGTAATGCTTTCTTTACAAGATTCCAGAAACGTTTTGAATGATTTGGTTCTATAAGATGGGCAAGTTCATGAATACATACATATTCAAGAACATCATCCGGTGCAAAAAGAAGCCGGGTGGATATATTGATATTCCCTTTTGTCGAACAGCTTCCCCACCTGGATTTCTGATACTTGAATGAAATTTTTCCCACTTTCATATGAAAATATTTTCTATTCAGTTCCAGGATCTTTCTACTCAAACCGGGGAGCCTTTTCTTCCCAATACACCGGCTTATAAGGGTTGCTATATGGACCGCCCGGTCATAATCAGAGAGGTGTGCAGAAACAGAAAGGGTGATGGTATTATCCGTTAACCTGGCAGAACTTGTTTTCTTGTCTTTATCTATAATGTTAAGCAGATATTCTTCATCCCCCACCTGAAGGATATCACCATCGTTATAGATACGGGCAGGTCTTTTTGAAAACCGGTCTGCATGCTTTTCCAGTTTATTCCTCGCCCATTCGATCATGGAAGAAATTTGTTTTATCTTTTCTTTTTCAGACATAAATACAGGAACACGTATATAGACCGCTTTTTTACCGATGGAAACCCTTGTAGAGTTTCTCTTTTCGTTATAAACACATACCGGGAATTTTACATCCCGGACCTGAATAAACTCATGTTGCATCTTTTTCAAGAAGGTTCATCCGTCCTGTTCTATATCCTTCGGGATCTATTTCACTATTGAAAAACCCGATTTTTTGCAGTTTCTTTTTTATTTTACCGCTTAAAGACATGGCTTCCTGAACCCGGTTCTTTTCCACTTCAACAGAAACCCTGTCACCAAAATACCGGACACGGCATTGATCAAACCCCAGTTCATGGAGATACTCCTCTGCTTTTTCAATCTTTCTCATCACTTTTTTATCTATTATCGTATGATAGGGAAACCGTGAGGTAAGACATGCAAAAGCCGGTTTATTCCAGGTGGGCAGGCCCATTTCTTTTGAAAGGCTTCTTATTTCTTCCTTTGTAAGTCCTGCCTCTTTAAGGGGCGAACGTATCTGTAATTCTTCAATTGCCTTGCTTCCCGGTCTGAAATCACGTTCATCGTCTTTGTTTGAACCTTCAATAACAGAGTGAAAATCATTCTTTTCTGCCAGTCTTTTCAGATGATGAAACAATTCCAGTTTACAGTAATAGCACCGGTTTAAAGGATTCCCTTTTTCATTGATTGTACTTATTTCACAGGTAGTAATTATCTTTTGGTTTATGCCATGCTTCCGGGTAAATTCGGAAGATTCCTTCATTTCCTTCGCCGTATATGTTTCCGAGTTTGCCGTTACTGCCAGAACATTCTCTTTTCCCAGTACAGTAAGTGCCATATAGAGAAGAAAGCTGGAATCAACACCCCCGGAAAAAGCGACAACAACCTTTTTACACTGTGTTAAGATTGCTTTTAATGTTGAAAGCTTTTGTAAAGCGATACCATTATTCATTATCAAAAGGAAACCCTCCTTTTTGAAGATGGTCTATTTCCTCCTTATTATATTGATTATAAAGGTTATACCTTTCATATCCTTTTGATTTAGAAAAAGCCACCTGCTCTGCAGGTGATCTTTTACTTCTATTTTCCTGTTTCTATAAACGTATGTTAATTTTGTAAAGAGATCGTTAAAGGCCAGGATTCAGGTTCTTTTCCCATACTTTCTTTTATAATGTCCTGTGTAATAAAATAATACACATTTTTACCTTTAATCCAGGAGGCAGGCAATTTATCATCCCCATTGATAATTTTCCGGAAGCTCTCCTGTTTTTTTTCACCGCTTATAAGAAAAATAATGCATCCTGCCCTGTTTATGAAATTCGGTGTTAAGGTAAGCCTCCAGTTTTCTATTGCAGTCACATAAACAGCAACGGCATTTTGAGTAATATCAGGAGAGATTGCATCAAACTCACCTTCTTCGCGTAAAACCACTGCATCTGGAAAAAGTGATGCAGTATGGCCGTCATTACCCATCCCGAGAAGGAGGATATCAGCCCCCCTGCCCTGGTCAATAAAGAGCCTTTCCATTAACCTGTTGTAATCATCTGCACATTTGAATTGATCCTTTTCGCATGCATGCCATGTATGGACCCGGTCTTCCGGTACATCCAGGGAATTGAGCAGGAGTTTCTTTATAAGTCCGGCATTACTTGCATTATCATAGACAGGAACCCATCTCTCATCCCCGAAAAACCAGTTAATTCCATTCACTAATGCAGATTCACTGTCCAGGAGAGACGCAAGGTTCCGGTAGCAAAGTTCCGGCGTTCTGCCTCCTGAAAGGACACAATCCACTTTGCCGTTATTATGCATCCTCATTCTGATTTCTTGAAATACGAACTCTGCACACCCCAGGGAGAGGTCTGCAAGATTTTTGAATACTTTTACCTCTTTCATTCTAACCCCATTCATTTGTATAATATAAACAATTTTTTTGCAACAGGACAGGGCAATAAATTGATTTTTCGCCAAAGAATAAGTACAATTGAACCATTCAGTATGCAATTGCCGGATATATGAAAATCAAGAGTTTTGTTATTTTTTTTATTATCTGTATAATCCTTTCTTCTTTCTTTGTTTTTTTCACCACACCCCTGGAATTCTTCTTCCTGGATGCAATGTTCATTATGAGTACCATTTCCTTTCAGAGTTATGATATTTCGGATCATATCGTTATCGTCCTCATCGATTCAAAATCAGAACAAAGACTCTCCATCCCCATAGAAGGGAAGGGATGGAGAAAATACGATCCGGAAATAATCGCCCTCCTGAAACAGAATGGGGCTTCGGTGATTGCATTTGATGTTGAGTTTTCCGGTGAAAGTACTCCCTGGGATGAAAATCTCGCATTACAGTACCGGAAAGCAGGGAATGTGATTGCATGTGAAATAAATGAAGGAAACACACTGCCATCTTTAAAGCGTGAACTCTACTCAACCGGGAATGCATCGGTAAAGACCCTATTCGGCAGGCCCCGGAAAATCGAGCTTTTCCCGGATTACATGGGGCAACGGGCATTCTCCTATGAAGTGGTATCTGCGTATCTTGTCTTTCTTGCAGATAAAGAAAGGAGTAATCGTGACATGAAAAAACACAACCTGGATGAAGCAGTTAAAAAAAAAGAATACTGGATAAACTATAAATACCCTGTTCACTATTTCCCTGTGTTTTCATATATCGATCTTCTGAATTCCCGGAATAACAGAATAGGAAACCAGGAAAAAACACCGCTATCCGTTTTTAAAAACAGGATTGTCCTTATTGCCAAGGATTTTCAGAAAGATAAAATCCCTTTACCGAATAATTTTGGCAGACCGGTGTTTGGGGGGCTGGTTCATGCATATGGGATGCAAACCCTGGTTGATGGCTCCAGGATAAGAAAGATTCCTTTGATCCCGGGAATCCTCATTCTTGTCTGTTTTCTGGGGTGTATTCATCTGTTATTGATAAAAACCCGCGGGCTTAAAAGTATCCTGTTTGTCTCTTTACTCTTCATCGCTGTTTTTATCCTCCAGCTTATCCTTTTCCAGGCTGCACATTACTGGTTTTCCTGTGCGGCTCTTTTTACCGGTTCGGCGGCAAGTGTCCTTATCTATGGTATTTACAAACGGTATATGCTTGTAAAGGAGTTTCAACTCATCAACACACAGATGAAGCGGCTTACGCAATTCAATACACAGCTGGAAGAGACAGGCAAACTCAAGGATTTACTCACCGATACCCTTGTTCATGACATCAAGAATGCAATCGCCGCAATAGAAGGGAGTCTTTATTTTATTTCAGAGAAATACAAAGAGGATACGCAGAGTCTTGAAGTTTTTCATGCTGCTTCAATTGCCTGTACTGATATTATCAGTCTTTCGTCCAACCTCCTGGATGTACGTAATATCGAAGAGGGGAAGCTGGAACTCCATAAAGAACCCTGTCCAATTGGACAGCTAAAGGGAATGATAAGCCGGTTTACCCATTATCCCTTATTTTATGAAAAAAGGATAACGGTAGACATCAATCTCCCGGATGAGATACCTGTTCTTTCCGTTGACACCTATCTGCTTGAGCAGGTTTTTCATAATCTCCTGAACAATGCCCTGAAATATACCCCGGCAAACGGGAGAATTACCGTATCCGGTGAAACAGAAAAGAATAGAAAAATCATCATAACCTTTTACAACTCCGGTAAACCTGTCCCGGAAGAGATGAAGGAATCCATATTCGAGAAATACAAAAGGGGCACAAAAAAGCGTTCAAAGTATTCAAAAGGATTGGGACTTTATTTCTGTAAAATGGCCATGGAAATGCAGGGCGGCGGTATTTGTGTGGAAACCGATGAAACAGGCAATTATTTTAAAGTCATGATTCCGGCGGAATAAGAAAGCTGCCTGTACTATTTATTGAGTAACCGGGATGCATATGAAATTTCTACGAGAGAAACCATGAAAAAAACCAGTCAGATATAAAAAAAATAGAGAAGGTCATAAAAATTATTTTTATTGCTTGACTATCTCTTTTAATTTCAGACCTCGTGCAATTGAAATTTTTAAAAATAGTGAAATGCTGTTTTATTAGCTTTTTTACCGCTGCACGAGGTCTGAACGTGATAAAGAGATAGAGTGTTGTCCGGTTTTTAAGGATGTGTGCGGTTTTTGTCGTTTTTAAAGTCTTAACCGCCAGAATGGCATAAAATGATGGTTGTAAACAGTAATTATCCTTTTCCTCGGGCATAAATGTTGTACAACGATCATTAATTGTCGTATATACTCACGCAATGTTAGACGGCTATTTTTGACTTCTTTTTCCCATTCTTTATACATCCTTTCCAATTCCTCTAAGACATCCTCTTTATACTCATCTACCAGGTTAAAAAACACTACTATAAAAAACCGTACAATCTGCCCCATACTAAAAAAATTCAAATCATGGTGAATCAACTTCAACTTCCTGTACAGATTCTCGGGCAGG
>JAFGQK010000264.1 GCA_016935735.1 Spirochaetales bacterium
GGATCCTTCCTGGATCTGATGTAATTACAGGTATAAATTATTTCCTGCTTCTCTTGATTTGGGTTGTGGGCGTAGCCAACGCTGTGGAATCGATGAAATCTAAAGTTTCAAAAAAATCCAGGTACCGGGTTTGTATACTCACAAGAAAAAATCTTGCAATTCAAGCTAAACCTGATATAATAAAAGCCAAAATGGGAAAAGGAAATTCAAACACAACAGACTCCGGCAGCCGGGTATATAAACTTAAAAAGGAATTACAGGTCTTAACCCAGCAGATCTCCAGCTATTCTCTTCGCGATTTTGTACGGGTAGAATTCTTAAAATGTATTTCTGAAATGCTAAGAAACATAAGCGGATGTGATGAGATCGAGCTGTGGCTATTGAACTGGGATAAACAGCAAGGCTTTGAAATAATCAGACATACAAAACAATCCTTTTTCTTTGAAATGAGTGCGGTTACCCTGGATAGAACCAGACACCTTGTTTCTTATTCAGAAACTGATACAGATTTTGAACGGCTTTGTAAAAATATTATAAATGGCCATTTCAATCCGGCTTTACCTTTTTTTACCGATAAAGGTACTTTCTGGACAGGTAATCCGGGGCACTTTATAAAAAGCGAAGAAAAAGATAAGGAACAGATTCATTATAACACATTCATACACAATAATGGTTGTTTATCCCTTGTCATAATTCCGCTTATCATTGATAAAGAGAGAATCGGCCTATTTCAATTAAAAGACTGTAAAGAGAGTTTTTTCACAAAAAAGGAAATAGATTTATATGAAAACTTTTCCCAGACCCTGGGTGTATCATTAATAAATCAGCAAACCCACGCAGCGTTACGTGAAAGGGTAAAAGAACTCACCTGTATGTACGGCATTGCCCAATCAACTGGCCTGGGGATTTCTATCAATGAGATTATGCAAAACACAGCGGAATTACTCCCGCAGGCTTGGCAATATCCAGATATTGCCCATGCCAGGATCGTTCTTGATGGGGATAGTTATACAAATCGGAATTTTGTTGCCGGGCACCAGAAACAAAGTGCGGATATTATGGTGAATTCAGAAAAGCGGGGCGTCGTAGAAATTACCTATGCAGAAGAAAGAATCAAGATTGATGAAGGGCCATTTTTGAAAGAAGAACGGAACCTTATCGATAATGTGGCAAAGGCATTATCCCTGGTTATTGAGCAGAAACAAACAGAAAAGGATAAAGAACGGCTCCAGGAGCAGATCCGCCATGCAGACAGGTTGGCCACTATCGGACAGCTTGCAGCAGGTGTCGCCCATGAACTGAACGAGCCATTAGGAAACATATTGGGATTTGCCCAGCTCATTAGAAAACACGAAAACCTCCCCCAGCAGATAGAACAGGATCTGGAAAAGATTATTAATGCCTCACTCCATGCAAGGGAAATTGTGAGGAAATTATTGATTTTCGCGCGACAGATGCCCACAAAAAAATCCAGAGTTAACCTGAACCAGTTGGTAGAAGACGGACTCTACTTCCTTCAATCCAGGTGTGCCAAAGAAGGAGTTAGATTAACCCGGTTGCTGGATAAAAGTTTACCGGATATTTTTGTAGATTCGTCACAGGTAACCCAGGTACTGGTTAATCTTGTTGTCAATTCAGTGCAGGCGATGCCTGGTGGCGGTGAAGTGACTGTGCAGACCTTCGCAAGCGGTGACCATGTTGTCCTTATTATTAAAGATACCGGGGAAGGGATGAACGAACAGACATTAAAACAGATATTTCTTCCATTTTTTACAACAAAAGGGATTGGACAGGGGACCGGATTGGGTCTGGCTGTAGTACATGGAATCGTATTGTCACATGGCGGAACTATCAAGGTTGAGAGTGAAGTCGGCCGGGGTTCAAGGTTTGAAATCAGTTTACCCTCTGTGAAATAAGGGGTTTAAAGGAGATATGATGGACACGCGTTCTAAAAAAGAATCCATACTTGTTGTGGACGATGCGAAGGATACAGTAGAAATTTTTAAAAGAAATCTTACATCGGAAGGATACCAGGTATTTACCGCTTATAGTGCAGTCGAGGCCATCAACATACTCGATACCGTTCATATTGATCTTGTGATTACAGATATAAAAATGCCGGAAGTAAGCGGAACTGAACTAATAAGGCATATCCGTGAAAATTATAATTCCGTAGAAGTCGTTGTTATAACCGGTTATCCTTCAATTGAAGGAGCAGTAATGGCAGTGAAAACCGGTGCGGAAGATTATCTGGCCAAACCCTTTACAGATAATGAGCTTTTTACCATAGTACGTAGAACCCTGGACAAACTTCACATGCGGAGGAATATACAGGAACAGTTTTATAAAAGGCAATCATCCCAATATGGACTCATTGGAAAATCTGAATCTATGAACATAGTATTTCATACAATAAATAAGGCAGCTTTAACCCCGGCAACAGTACTCATTTCAGGGGAAAGCGGGACCGGGAAAGAACTTGTGGCCAGGGCTATTCATTACAGCAGCTCCCGGGCTTCAGCACCCTTTGTTCCTATAAATTGCGGCGGGATCCCGGAAACTCTCCTTGAAAGTGAGCTTTTTGGATATGTGAAGGGAGCCTTTACCGGTGCCTTTGAGTCACGGGCTGGTTTTTTTCAGACAGCAGATGGTGGGACGATTTTTCTTGATGAAATAAGTGAGACAAGTCCTGCAATGCAGGTAAAGCTTCTTCGTGTACTCCAGGATAAAGAAGTCTATATGATTTCTTCACGGCGCCCGCAAAAAGTAGATGTCAGAATTCTCGCCGCAACAAACAAGGATCTTCATACACTTATGAAAAATGGAGTATTCAGGGAAGATCTTTTTTACAGGCTTAATGTCATATCGATAAACATCCCTTCTTTACGGGAGAGGGGAGATGATATATTACTCCTCACCCGGTATTTTGCAGATAAGTATGCAAATCAATTAAATAAATCACCCAATGAATTTTCAGAAAAAGCCCTGCAAGTTTTAAAAGAATATTACTGGCCGGGAAATGTAAGGGAACTTGAAAATGTCATCCAGCGCCTTGTCGTGATGAATGAACATAGTGTGATTGATGTGCCTGATCTTCCTTCCTTGATGCGGTTTTCTGCCATGAAAAGCACCAGATTCAACCGGACCCTGGCAGAGGTGGAACTGGACTATATCCACAATGTTTTATCAATTGTAAATGGCAATAAAACCAGGGCCGCAGAAATCCTTGGGATAGACAGAAAAACATTACGTGAGAAATTAAGAATGGATAAGGAAACCTGGAAATAAAAAAGGGTCAAAGGCAAGAGGTCATAGATTAGAATACCGGATCATTTTATATATGTGGGGAATATTTCCCCAATGATTCAATTTTACCCACTTTTTTTCTATATATTGTGTTATTTTTCCAATAAATAAATCGAATTCAGTCCCTTAAAAGTACTCCCGAATAGAATTTATTAGATTTTCTTAAAGTATTTATTAATAAATATTGATTCTATAGCGATTTTTGCTTGTTTTTATACATTTTTTTAAACACAAACATTGTTGGCATATTTTTTGCTTATAGTAGATGTATGAATCTCACATTAAACATTTAATAAAAGAGAATCTTTGAGTGAGGTGTAATGGTAATAGTAATAACGACAGGGAAGGAATTTTATATGTCCGAAATGAATGATTATAAAGGGCTCTGTTCAACATGTGCCCTTGCAGACACATGCACATATCAGAGGAATCAGAAAGAAATAATATGGCAATGTGAGGAGTTTTCAGAAAGGACTTCCCCGGACATAGATTTATACAGTGGGAAAAAAACAGTAAAAGCAGCCACGATAACCGGCCAAAAACGTACAGAGAGTGAAGAGGAGCTAATTGTATATAAGGGATTGTGTGTTAATTGTGAGAATAGAAACGTATGCAAAGAGGAAATCGTCGAAGGGGGTATCTGGCATTGTGAGAATTATGAATAGGAGAACCAATATAAAAATCGATAAGCATTAGATTCCTTTGGGATATGATGCATATCTTCCTGAATAAGGCGTCTTCTACCTGATAACCGGTAATTCGGTTGTCAGGTGGAAAGCCTATTTATTATTAATAATTTTAGAAGCAGGACGTCTATGTATGGAGATGAGTTATGGAAAACAATAATTTAATGACATTATTGGAAAAAACGGATATGGCAAAAGGCAGACTTATTTCTGTGCTGGAAAAAATACAGACTATGTATGGGTATCTTCCAGAAGATGTATTAAGGACCTTGTCGGATAAAACCGGTCATTCCCTGGTTGACATCTACGGTGTTGCAACTTTTTACAGGGCATTCAGCCTTAAACCAAGAGGGAAACATCTTGTCCTGGTTTGTCTTGGTACAGCATGTCATGTCCGGGGTGCCCGGAAGATAGCGGAAGAATTTCAGCAGCTTCTGGGAATAAATGCAGGTGAAACTACACCCGACAAAGAGTTTACCATAGAGACGGTCAATTGTCTTGGTGCCTGTGCCCTGGGACCGACTGTTGTTGTGGACGGTCATTACTTTTCACATGTTACAGTGAAGAAGGTAAGAGGGATTATCAATAAAACGCTGGAGGGTCTGGATACGATAGATATTAAAACAGATAAAAGGATATTTCCGGTAAAGGTGTGCTGTTCCGTTTGCAGACAAAGCCTTCTGGATTCTTCGTATCTTATCGATGGGTATCCTTCTATCCATTTGAACAGGGCTTATAATGGTAAGAGGGGATGGTTCAGGCTGTCTTCACTCTATGGCAGTTTTAATTCCGCATCAGAGTTTGAAATTTCTCCTGATTCATTATATTCCTTATATTGTCCGCATTGTAAGAAAGAACTTCTTGAGGTATCGCAATGTCCTGAATGCAATGCACCCATGGCATCCATGTTGATTAAAAATGAATGTACCATAGAGGTTTGTACACGGTCGGGGTGCAGGGGGCATATGATGAATTTGAATCAAATCAATATTACAGAATAAGGAAAAATGTTACATGAAAGCTCTTAAAAATACAGTTGATTTTGAAAAATACCGTGAAAAAATTTTAGCTCGTATTAATACTAAGAGACCCTGTATTGTGATTTGTGCAGGTACAGGAGGTCTTGCAAGCGGATCGAACAATCTTATCCGTATTATTAAAAAGCAGATAGTGGAACGCGGACTTTATGACAGTATTTCTCTCAGGATTACTGGTTGCCTGGGATTCTGTGAGATGGATCCTTTTATCATAGTTGAACCAGGATTCAATTTATATCCGAAACTTAAGATGGAAGATGTCCCCAGGATTATTGACGCTGCAATAAAAGGAGAAATTATCGAGGATCTCCTTTACAGGGAACCTGGATCTACAACAAAATGTATGACGGAACAGGAAATCCCGTTTTTTAAAGGACAGACCAGGGTTATTCTTGGCTACAATCAGCTTCTTGATCCAATAAGGATCACAGATTATATAAAAAATGGAGGTTATGCAGCCCTTGAAAAGATACTGGCAAATCCGGACCCGGATTGGATTATAGGCGAGGTTTTAAAATCAAAACTAAGGGGACGCGGGGGAGCCGGATTCCCAACAGGGAAAAAGTGGGAATTCGCACGAAAAGCGGATAATAGCACAGGGAAAAAATATATTGTATGCAATGCAGATGAGGGAGATCCAGGGGCTTATATGGACCGAAGCATTCTGGAGGGAAATCCTTATGCAGTTTTAGAAGGGATCATCATCGCGGGAATAGCAATTGGTGCAAGTAATGGTATTATTTATGTCCGCAGTGAATATCCCCTGGCTATTAAACACGCTGCATTGGCAATACGAGAAACCCGGAACCTTGGACTGCTGGGGAGAAATATTCTCGGTAAAGGAATCGACTTTGATATAGAAATTTTTCGGGGAGCTGGTGCTTTTGTCTGTGGTGAGGAAACCGCACTTATAAAATCCATAGAAGGGAAGATGGGTGAACCCCGCCAGCGTCCGCCATATCCTATTGCAAAGGGGATTTTCGGCCATCCAACCTGCATCAACAATGTGGAGACACTGGCAAATATTTCATATATCATTAATAAAGGTGCAGATGAATATAGAAGACTCGGTACGGAAAACAATACCGGGACTAAGATATTTTCATTAGTGGGCAAGATCAAGAATACTGGTCTTGTCGAAGTTCCGCTGGGTATACCAATAAGAAAAGTTGTCTATGAAATTGGCGGCGGCTCTGTCGGAAAGACAAAAATCAAGGCGATCCAGACAGGGGGACCGTCAGGGGGATGTATCCCTGCTTCCATGTTCGATCTCCCTATAGATTATGACAACCTCTCAAAAGCAGGTTCTATCATGGGATCCGGCGGGATGATCGTCATGGATGAAAATACATGTATGGTGGATGTTGCCAGATATTTTATGAGTTTTTTAAAAGATGAGTCCTGCGGTAAATGCTTCACCTGCCGTAAAGGAACCCAGCGTATGTATGAAATCCTGGACGATATTTCAAAAGGGAAGGGCAGTCCTGAGCAGCTTGGTCTGCTTGAAGAACTTGCACAGGTGGTAAAGGATACCACCATGTGCGGACTTGGGCAGACAGCCTCGAATCCTGTATTAAGTACCTTACGTTATTTCCGTCATGAATATGAACGGCATATTATAGAAAAGAAATGCGATGCTTTTGTATGCAAGGAATTGGTCGGGGCTCCCTGCAATGCAGCATGCCCACTGGACACCGAGCCCTGGCGGTATATTGCGCATATCGAAAAAGGTGAATACGAAGAAGCCTACAAGGTGATAAGGTCAGCCAATCCTTTCCCATCGATATGTGCCCGGGTTTGTGACCGTAAATGCGAACATAGATGTAATCTTGGCGTAAGCGGCGGCGAAGCGATTGCGATCCGGTCCTTGAAAAGATTCATCACCGACAGGGTAGATCCTTCAGTCTATAAACCGGTAAGGAAAGAGAGAAATGGCACAGGTATACCCAGGATTGCAGTCATCGGAGCCGGTCCGGCAGGCCTTTCTGCAGCCCATTATCTTTCACTTGCAGGATACGAAGTCACTGTTTTTGAGGCTGAAAATGAACCCGGTGGAATGCTTACCTGTTCTATCCCACCTTACCGTCTTCCACGGGATGTGGTGAGCAAAGAAATACAATCCCTCCTGGATTCACATATAAAACTTAAATGTGGAAATGTGCTGGGCATGGATATGACGATTGATGAGTTGTTCAACGATGGTTTTAAAGTGGTCTTTCTTGCCATGGGTGCACATTCGAGTTGGCCACTGAATCTTAAGGGAGAAAACGTGAAAGGGGTGTATACATCGATAGATTTTCTGAAAGCCTTTAACCTCTGGGAAGAGGAGTATGCATATGGGCATGTCGGGATTATTGGCGGGGGTAATTCGGCTGTTGATGCAGCGCGTGTAGCCCTTCGTCAAAAACGGGTGGAACAAGTCACTCTTTTTTACCGCAGAACACGTGATGAGATGCCTGCGTACGAAGAAGAGATCGAAGCTGCCATGGAAGAAGGAGTGACAATCAAAACCCTGGTATCACCGGTAAAGATCCATGCCAGGCAGGAAGAGATCGAGGCAGCCCTGAAAGAAGGAGTGGAACTGGAAACATTGGTTTCACCAGTAAAGATATACTCTGAAAAAGGCCGCCTTGTTGGAATAGAATGTATCAGAAACAAACTGGGCGATGTAGATGCGAGCGGCCGGCGTACACCGATTCCCGTGCCGGGAACTGAATTCCGGGTGCCGCTGGATATGCTGATTGTGGCAATCGGGGAACGGCCCCAGAGTACCTGCCTGACTTCAATGGGTATTAATATAGATAAAAACGGGAGGGTTTGTGTGGATATGGATACACTCTGTACGTCACGCGATGGTGTTTTTGCAGCCGGCGACCTGGTGACAGGACCGAACACGGTCGTAGATGCAATAGCGGCGGGGAAACGGGGAGCAAAAATTATCGATCGGTATCTGCAAAACAAAGGATTAAAAGAACCAGACCGCATAACACTCCCTGATTTTTATATAGAACCTGCTCTTGTAAGTGATGAAGAGTTTGAAAAAGCGGTAAGAATAATTCCCGCTGTACTCCCGGTTGAAAAAAGAAAAAAGAACTTTATGGAAGTGGAAATGCCCTTAACACCCGAACAGGCGAAACAGGAAGCCCGGCGATGCCTGCGATGTGATCTGGAGTTTACACAGAAAAGAGCTGAAAAGAATAAAGAACAGGGCGGATGTAAAAAAACAGGAGAAAAAATACTATGATTAATCTTACAATTAATGGGCTTGATGTTTCTGTAGAAGAAGGAGCCACTATTCTGGAAGCAGCCAGGTTTCTTGGATTTCCTATCCCAACGTTATGTCACAGGGAAGGTCTTTCACCAGCCGGCGCCTGCCGTCTCTGTGTTGTGGAGATCGGGCAGGGACAAAATGCGAAACTTGTTTCCTCCTGCACGTACCCGGCAGAAGAAGGACTAAATGTCCGGACTGCATCGGTCCGGGTAATAAAAGCGCGCAAAATGATCCTTGAACTCCTTTTGGCATCCTGCCCCCAATCAAAAAAGATACAGGACCTGGCATCTGCATACCAGATACGGCAGCAGCGGTTTAAACAGGAGTATGATGATTGTATTCTCTGCGGTTTGTGTGTGCGGATGTGCGAAGAGCAGATGATGGCAAAGGCTATCGGGTTCCGAGGGAGAGGGGAAAACCGGAGTATAGGCACTCCCTTCGATGTTCAGTCGGACGTATGCAGATTTTGCGGGGGATGTATGTACATCTGTCCTGCCTGCCAGCTCCGGTGCACGTATAGTGAACCGGAAAAAGCCATATGTGGCGGTTGTGCAAATTTAAGCCCCCCGTGTATCGAAAAAGAACAATATGACGATATGATGTGTTATATGAAGCCATGTGTTGCATGTGAAATAGTAAAGGATAAATAAAGAATTCAGTATTTATAGAAAGGAGAATACATAAATGTCATTATCCAGAATCAATTCCTCGGCAGCAACGTTAACAAAAAACAGAACAGAGGATTCAATTATACCGACCTCGGGGATGTGTGTTACCTGTGTTGACGGTTGTATTGGTATGTGTGAGATTGGGAAGTCGGCCTACAGAGGACACGAGGTGATTTATCCCCAGCCCTTTGGAGTGATTACAACAGCAGGTGAAAAGAGATATCCTGTTGACTATTCCCACTTTAATATCATGGGTACGGCAGCAGGGGCTCATGGGATTGAAGCTGACAGTGATAAGGCAATTTTCCCCAATGTCAATCTTGAAGTAAAAATTGGCCATGATAAAGGAATCAAGTTTAAACATCCATGGATTATTTCCGGCATAGGATCTACCAATGTGGCAAAAAACAACTGGGAAGGACTGGCCATCGGATCTGCATTATCTGGCACAGGCCTTACGATAGGAGAAAACGTTGTAGGTATGGATCCGGGTTCTGTGATTGTGAACGGAAAGACAAAAGACACATTGGATCTTAAATACCGGGTAAAATTATATAAGGATTACCAGTCTGATGGCTATGGGGCGATTATTGTACAGGCAAATATCGAGGATACACGCCTGGGTGTACAGGAGTATGCGATCAAAGAATTAGGGGTTGAATGTGTCGAACTCAAGTGGGGCCAGGGCGCCAAGGATATAGGTGGTGAAGTGAAAATAAGGGAGCTTAAGAAAGCTCAATTATTGTATGAACGCGGTTATATCGTGCTTCCGGATCCCACAGATCCGAAGGTCATCCAGGCATTTGAACGGGGTGCATTCAAAGAGTTTGAACGTCATTCACGTGTGGGCATGGTAACGGAAGAGTCTTTTGCCAAACGGGTAGAAGAACTCCGCAAAGCAGGTGCAAAGTATGTTTTCCTTAAGACAGGGGCATACCGTCCTGTAGACCTGGCACGGGCTGTGTTATTTTCATCGCGGTATAAAATTGACCTCCTTACTGTTGATGGAGCCGGTGGTGGTACTGGTATGAGTCCGTGGCGGATGATGAATGAATGGGGCATGCCGCCTGTAGAACTTCATACACTTTTATACAGGTATGCAAAGAGGATAGCTGATAAAGGCGGGTATTTACCGGCAATGGCTGTAGGAGGAGGATTCATTTTCGAAGATCAGATATTCAAAGGTCTTGCAATGGGAGCACCTTTTGTGAAACTCATCGGTATGGCAAGGGCGCCTATTGCAGCAGCAATGGTAGGAAAAACAGTAGGAAAGAAAATAAATGAGCTGCAGATACCTGTTTATATTGAAAGATTCGGCAGAACCAGGGACGAAATCTTCGTCACTGCACGGGTACTCCGGCAAAAACTTGGAAATGATGAATTTGAAAAATTACCCACTGGTGCAATTGGATTATTCACTTATTATGAGCGGCTGGCCCAGGGATTAAGACAGCTTATGGCTGGGAGCAGGAAGTTTTCCCTTGAATACATCTCCCGGGATGATATAGCAGCCCTTTCAAAGGAAGCAGTGAATATAACCGGTATTCAATATATAATGGATGTAGATAAACAAGTAGTTGAAAAAATGTTTATATAATGTAATATCCTTGCTTTTCATCCACCATCATTCTATGCTTTATTTATAGAATATGCTTTATACAAGGAAGATATTATGTTGCTTCGAGTGATTATTATTCTTATTATTGGCGGGGGCGCATTAATCTTTTTCGGGGTACGGGATTTTATCCTTTTATCCGATTCAACCCCTGAACCCCAGGAAATTGACCTGACTGTATTGGAGAACGACAGATCCCTCCAGACCAATCATGTAAGAATTGGCCCCCATTATGCACTTTATCCAGCATGCATTTTCGAATATGAAACAGAGGAGAGTTATTCAAAGGACTATACAGACTCTACAAGTGTGAACTATGTTTATTATCCTATTATTTCACAGACTCACCCCTTTTTTATTCAACTTGCCGCACTTGAAGCGGAATATGGTGATGTTGATGCTATCCCGGATTCCCTCTGGCCAGAGATCGAAGATTTCTCTGTCCTGGTAAAGACAACCGATTTCATTACAGTCGGGAGTATTCCTGAAACCTGGACATATGAAGAAGGTGTCCAGGGAATTGTTATTAATAAAATCAAATCCCTGGATCATGAAGAGGAAGAATTACTTAAGGAGAGTTTCCCTGCTGCCGACCTGGATAATGTTTTAATCCTGGATAAGGGGCGTAAACCTGGATCATTACTTTCCCCATTACTCATGACCGGTGGTGGAACCGCTTTAATTCTTTTCGGGCTGAGTATTATTATTAAGGAAATGAAAAAGAGGAAAAAATCCACTCCAGGCGGAACAGGAACCGGCGTGTAATAAAGCGTACAGGGAGCAATTACTCGATTATATTCTTAATAAAAAGATCCTTTGTAATACTCAGGTCGATTATATCGTACTTTTTAATGCCTTTTCCCGAATATCCCTTTAAAAACTGTATTTTGGGCCGGAAACCATTACCGGGAGAATACTCTATTACTTTCCCTACCAGGTAGCTATTCAACTGAACAATACTTCCTATTGGGTAAACACCTATGCTGTTCAGCAGGGCTTTAATAACCACCGGATCAAACTTTTTCCCGTTGTTGCTTATGATTGTTTTCATTGCCATATATCCACTCATCCGTGGTTTATACGGCCTTTCATTGATCATTGTTACATAAGAATCAGTAACGGAAATGATTCTGGAAATAAATGGTATCTTTTCTCCTGCCAATTTCCTGGAGTACCCTGAGCCGTCCCAGTTTTCATGGTGGAAAAGAGCGTATTCTGCAATATCCTTATGATACTCAAGCTCATTCAAAATAATGATATAAGAATAGATAAGATGATGTCTGATAATCCGGATTTCTTCGCCTGTAAGTGCACCCTTTTTAAGGCAGATCTTTTCCGGTACCCTTATCATTCCTATATCATGAAGCAGGGCAGTAATTCCGAGTGAGAATAACTGGTATTTGAGAAATTTGAGTTCCAATCCAATGACCAGGGAAATAATACAACAATTCACTGAATTCACTGCCAGTGTTCTCTTTTGTTTGTTACTCGGTAAAACTAATTGGAGTAATAGATTCTTATTGTTCTCCAGTAAGCTTATTATATCCCTTACAATCGCATCAATCCGTTCAGGAATTACCTTTATATTGCCTTTTATATCATTCAGAATTTCTTCAAATCTATTTATTGCAGAAAAATAATAATCCTTGTATTTATTCTCCTCTTTATTCTCATCATACCCAGTATTTCCTGTAAGGATATATCGATCACTCTTTTTGTCGATGATATTACCTTCTGTGTAAACTGTTTTGATATCCCAGAATGTAAGTCTCTGTATTTCCTTTTCCTTAAGTGGTAACTCTTCAAGGAGAAGCAGGTTCCTTTCATCAATATATACAGGTGCATCAAACATCATTCCGGGATACAGATCATTCACCTGTATAGCTTTTAATCCCAGAAGATTTTTTAATTCTCTTGTCTGAGTATTCAAAATACCCTCCTTATAAATCAAGCATCTATTATTGATATGCAAAAAATGTGCCAATCTGTTGATTTTTTTGTAACTTCAATTGGTAAAAAGAATTAACAAAGGTTTTCAGTCGATAAAGTGTTCCTTAACCCTTATGCAAAATGCATAGTTATGCATTTTGCATAGCAAATTGCAATCTGTAGAAAATTTCCGCAACCACTTCTTCATAATTACCGGAGAAATAGTTCCTGCCATTAGCATCATAATAAAAATCCACGGTCAACGAATGTTGAGGAGTATCCTGCAATATTTTAGAAAGTTATAGCATAAATAAAAGAATTTATTGGTCAAGAGGAAAAATGGGAAAAGACTGGAATCAAATCCTTCTCTTTATGGTACTTAGTGTAAAAAAAACTATGGTTCCTTCCGGACCGCTTTCGATCCACACCTTGCCCCCATGTTTTTGAATAATCTTGTACACAATATTCATACCCATCCCGAAATGAGAATGATCACTTTTTACCGATGCCTGGGTAAAAGCTTCAAAAACCTTGTCCTTGAAATTCTCCGGGATACCGGGTCCGTTATCTTTTACCCAGAACTTATTATCTTTGGAACCGATTTCTATACGGAGATTTTCTGTATTTTTACAATGCTCAAGGGAATTTTCCAGGAGATTGGTAAATACCTGCAATACCCTGATTCTGTCACACCGGACACTTTTTGTTCTAAGCGAAACATCCACAACAGCGTGAGTAGCTATTATTTTTCCTGTATATTGTTCAATAAGATTATTCACCATATACTGGATATCCACCTGCTGTATTTCCAGATTTCCTGTTGCAATTCTGGATGTATCAAGAAGAACTTTTACAAGATTATTCATCATCCTGACATTGACATGAATCCTGTGTAAACAATGCTCTGCAATACTATCATTTTCCTTTATATGCTGTCCCCGTTCAAGTTTCGCAAGAAATCCCTCGATGGAAACCAGCGGTGCCCGTAAATCGTGGGAAAGAGCATAAATAACATGTTCATATTCCTTATTGAGTCTTTCCAGATGCACATTGGTCTGGTAAAGATTTTCTATATTATATGCAATCTCGATAGCACCAAGAACATCGCCGCTCTCATTACAAACAGGAATTGCAGTAATCCTCAGATGAACGGGTGTCTCTACCCCTTTTTGTATTGAAACATATTCTTCATTATGCTGAACAATTTTCTTTTCCATTGCAGCATGGGCAATACAAAAAGGACACCGCATACCGTATTCCTCGAATACTTTATAGCATTTCATACCCGGTTCAATTCCCGGGTTATTCTCTTTTTTTTCCTTGTTCATATAAAGAATTGTATATTCAGTATCGATAAACATGACACCTGCTTCAAGGCCATCTAAAATCATCTGAAGAAGAACCGGCGGATTATAAAATTCTTCCCGAATTTTCGATCTTTTCATGAACAGACTCCTCATAAAAGAGTTTTTCCACCAGGAAATCATTCCTGAATATCATGTTGTAAGATTGCTGATAAGTGCCCAGTATTTCCCCAGGCCCTTCACTTTTTGTATAAAGGTTTCATATTCAACAGGTTTTATAATGTAATCATTTGTCCCCAATCGTGCTCCCCTGTCGATATCTTCCTTTTTTCCTGTAGTGGTGAGGAGTATTACAGGGATGATTTTTAAATCCGGATCATTTTTTATTAGCTTCAGGATCTCAAAACCGCTTAGCTTGGGTAATTTTATATCAAGAAGAATAAGATCCGGCCGGGGTGCTTTGTCCGGGTTTACGTACTTGCCCTTTCTGTAGAGATATTGAATCGCTTCCTCACCATCACTCACTACCTGGATATCCTTTACCAGCCCGACTTCACGAAGGGCATCAAGAGTGTGTTCAATATGATCCTCGTTGTCTTCAATAAGGAGAATAGTATTTAAATGTTTAAGCTCCATTTTGTTATCCTTTTCTACATTATTTTATTTTCCGGGAATTTTCTTCTAACATGCTGATAATCTGTTCAGGAAAAGTCATATGAACACAAATCCCTTTCTTTTTTCTACAATCTTCAATCACAATCTCACCACCATGCCCTTTCATTATTCTTCTGGCAAACGTCAATCCCATCCCGCTTCCCGAAACATCCTTTTCCTTAAGCCGTTCCATAGGTTTGAATACCAATTCCCTGTACCTGGATTCAATACCAATACCATTATCTTCGATGTAAATATGAAATTTATCATTTAACCGGGTTGTTATGTTTACCTCCCCATGAGTTTTTCCTTGTGTATATTGGGCCGAGTTCTTAAAAATTTGATAAAAAAGATGTTTCAGATGATGAGGATCTCCCTTGATAATGAACAGTTTATCATCCTTTTTATATATACATTTGAATTGTTTATCCACTTCTTCATGCACCCGTTGAATTGCCTGGTCAAACAATTCATTCAGATAGAGATCCCTCCTGAACATTTCCTTTTGATCCAGTAAAAGCATTGTGGTGACATCCTCGATAAGCTGATGCATATCAGAAACATTCGCTGTTATACGGTTTAAACAATGCCGGCCATAATCATCCAGGGATTCATAATATTTCCGCTGCAGTTTGGAAACAAATCCCAGTATGGACCAGAGTGGTGTCTGGAGTTGATGTGTTGCTACATCGATAAATTCAATGAGCGCTGCATTATGCCTTTGCAAGAGTTCCGTATTTTCCAGGAGCTTATTATTAAGGTCGTGAAGATACTGTTCATAGTGTTTGGCAAGCATTACCTCATTATTCAAAATCATCTGGGAAAGACTCTCAAGGTATTCAGTCCGTTTATCAAATGCATCGGGATATACGGACCGGAAAAGCTCCCGGGCAGTCGACATAAAAGATGCATTGATAAGTTCCAGGGTGGAAAGAAGAAAGCCGTGGGCGATTTTTCGCTTAATAAGTTCAATAAGAAATTTCTTTGAGCTTGAAAATTCCTTTTTTACCATGTCATCCATATAGACATCAAAGAGTTCATCAAACTCCCCGTTTGTTAATTCAGCTTTCTGCTGGCCCTGGCTGTGTTCAAGAACTTCCTCTACCCTGTTTCTCCACTTTTGTATGAACTCTTCTTTTAGTGCCCGCAGGAAGGATCCGATATTTGTATTCAATTCCTTATCCATATTTACTCCGTGACAATAAGCCCCCCCTATAATTTTTTTTCCGGTACAGGAAGTTTAATAGTAAATACTGTTCCTTTTCCGACAATGGATTCCACATCAATTGTACCTTTCAATAATGAAATGACCTGCTGTGCAACATAGAGTCCCAGTCCGGTTCCTTTACCAACAGGTTTTGTTGTCTCAAAAATATTAAAAATCTTATTCAAATTTTCTTCCGGTATTCCGCATCCGTTATCTTCTATTATAATATGCACCCATTTATTGTCTTTTGATAAGAATGACTTAATGGTGATTTTTCCGTCTTTTCCGGGCAGGGCATCTATTGCATTATTAATAATATTCAAAAGAGCCTGTTCAAGGTGGATTGGTGAGAAACAGAGGGTTGGCAGGTTATCGGATAATTCCAGGATAATGTTTGCTTTATGCTTCCTTACTATGTCCGATACCAGGTTTTTCAGCGTTTCAAGTACATCATTCACATTACCGGGGGAATCCAGGGGAGGTGTATGAATCGGGGCAAACTGGAGAAGATGTTTTGTAAGCCATGTAAGTTTCGCGAGATTATTTTTAACAACAGCAAGATGAGAAAGTGCTCCATTTGAGTAATTGGCAGAACCGGAGAATCCGCCGCTTATATCATTCTCCAGGAGAAGCAGGCCGGTAGAGATAGAATTAATGTAATTCTTTGTCTGATGCGATATTCCCACCGCAAGCTCCCCGAGGGCATTTATCTTATCGATTGCCTCCAGTCGTTTCAGTACAGAACTCATCCGGATCTCTTCTTCTATATTGTGAATCACCAGGGCATAACCCATATCATTATTAAAATTATCATTTATTGCAGTTACATTTACTAAAGCCGGTATCACCTTTGAATTTGCCCTGATATTGATTTTAAGGTTATATACATTATGAAACGCAGATGCCTGTTCAAAAGCTTTTACAATCGTCTCTTTATCCTTTTCCTTTGGGATAATGAAGGTTATATCCTTTCCGATTAAATCGGCTTTTGAACATCCCATCATTTTTTCGCATGCAGTATTCACCGATGTTATTTTCCTGTCCGCATCCAGCCGTACTGTCATGTCAAAGCTGCTTGCAAGGATAGTTTTTGAGGTTTCCTGTATAATTTCCAGAAGCTGTTCAAGTTGATTGAATGTTGCCGCGTTTCTTCCGATAACGACCAGTTCCCAGCCAAGTATCTTAAACTCTTTATTTCTTCTTAATTCACATTGAAGTGTTTTTCTTTCCCCGGTTTTTGCAGGCTGGAAATCCAGATCAATGTGACTTTTTTCATAATTTCCCGCAAACTCAACAAAACTTGTCTCCTGTTTTTTTAAATTGCCCAGTATGTAGGGATGAAGAAACTCAAGGATTGAATGACCGGCAACATCTTCTTTTTTCTTTTCGAGAAAATGGATAAATCCTTTATCGGCAAATACAATACGATCGTCCTTATCCAGGGCAAATAAAAGTACTTTTTCATTTTTAATATCATCAATAGAGGGAAGACTTTTCAGATTATTACTTTTCTCAATATTCTCTTCCATTTAACTCTGCACCTGATAATGCTAAAGTTTATACTTTTTTATCTTTTTTTTGTATGTTTCAAGATTATTTTTCGTCGTCTTTTCAAATTTATTCAGTACTATGTCCATCTGTTTTAGGTGTTTTATGATATCCTTTAAAATTTTATCCCTGGCACATGTTGGATCATTGAGTATTTTCTGTGTATTTTCCTCTATGTTCAGGGTAGATCCCTGTAACTCTTCCCGGAGTTGCCGGATAAGTGATTCATTGGCAGTATAGTGTTCTATTTTGCGTACATCCTCCACTGATTTATCAATTAGTTTTTCATATTCCTTACTCAATACCAGGTCATTTGCATCGACAATCCAGCTGATCTGGTCCATTAATGCTGAACCATAATCAAAGAAATTAGGATATTTTTCCAGGAGAAGATCATGGGTAATCTCCCGGAATGAAACATTCAGAAGCTCGATATTTAAAAGAAGCCATTCATCATGAATATTATCTTTAAAAATCCCCTTTAAGGTATCGAGTGTCCGGGAAATTTTATCATCAGACAGGTCATCAAGAAAGGCTTTATGCAATTTCTTAAAAAAAGAATCCTGTAAGATCATTGTTTCCGGAATTTCGAACCTTTTTTCATACACATGGATTTTATCCTTCCATCTTTTGATAAAATCCTCTGTACTCTCCTTGAGAAAGGTAAGAACATCTTTTTTTATTTGTTTATACTCTTCCTTCCCTTTTTTTCTTACAAGAGTTCTGACATTTCTTACAATCCGGTCAATGTAATTATTATCCAGGGTTTTCCGGATATAATCCTTTGCCCCTATCTTCATTACCTTGACTGCAAGTTCCTCATTTCCATATGCCGTTACCATAATAACAGGAATGTGCGGATATTTTAAGGTGATCTCCCTTAAAATATCAAATCCGGAAAAATCTTTCTTTAGATTATAATCCAGCACGACCAGGTCGAATTGTTCATGTGCAAGATGATTCATACAGCCTTCCTTGCTGTCTGTACCAATTACAATGTTTTCTTCTGAAAGGGCATCGGAAAGGAGTTCAAGATGATCAATATTATCTTCTGCTACCAGGACCTTCGGTTTCATCTTATTTGAATAATCTCCTTGTTTTTTTATATTCTCACATATTCATACACAACGTTATATTATTCTTTTCCCTTTGTTGTGTCAAGAGGAGAAAAAGACGTGATTTCTCTGCAATGTTAAAAAATCTGTTTTAAAATCGTTCTTTAGAACCTGGTCCAGGATATAAAAACATAATTTCAATAAAAATATTGAAATTCCCGGATAAAAGAATAATACCGGCTGTTATCTTTCTGCTATATCACTTTCTAAAACCATTGATGATTTCAGCTTTGATAAAAGTGAATCCGGCATTATCGCATTCAGTCCCGGATTCCTCGCTTAAAACCACAAGATAATCCTTTTGTCCCTCTTTAATTTGAATGACTGATTCAGGTCTGCAAAGCTGATCAAATCCCGGCAGGTAAAATTTTTCCAATTTCCCGCCGGGACATAATCGCCACAAACTGTATCCGCTGTCTTTTGGAACCGGACCGCCGATAATGACATATCCCCGTAGTGCCGGGATCCATTCAATTCCCCGGATGCCATGATGATCCCCGTATTCAGTATTCAAATCAATGGTAATAAATTCAAAATATGGCTTTTTCTTAAAGGGATTATGAACGACAGCGATAATTGCTGCCCCGTCTTTTAAGTCATAAGGAAAGTTATATCCATACAAAGGCGACCGGAGGCCCCAGAGTAAAAAATCCCGGTTGTTATGTGATGCAGACACACCCTCGATGTTTAATCCGCCCGATTTTTCCGGCATGTCTTTAATACGATTGAACCACTCATCCCCGAATTCAACCTGGAGTGCAGCCATCAATTGATCTCTAAGATCAACACTGGATTCTTTTATCAATCGAACTTTACCATCATACCTTTTTATTTTAAAACGGCTTAGCCTGCGATTATCTGCATTATCGGCCTTACTCAAGCTGGCGGTAATCACAAAATAGCCTTTGTGAAACGTAGCTCCCTCTAAATCAAGATGATTCAGTGTCAAGGGGAGATTTACCGCATTATTGTCAGGCAATTCCTGCATAACTCTTACATAATTGAACTCGGATGGACTGCCGCCATCATCGATAAAAATAATAGTGTGTCCATCTGTTGCAGTACCACTCAAATCCTGCCGGAAAGAACCGGCTGGCTGTTCATGGTATTGTGAATTCTTACCATAGATGATCTCGCCGAACCTTACCGGGGGATAGCATGTGCCTGGCACGGGTTCAAAGATCGCCGGATTATCACTATCTCCAAAACTCGTCCACGTTAAAGAAATAAGGAAAAAAAATAATAAGAGCTTTAAAACATTCATTTTGTTTCTCCTTGAAAAAAATGTGTATCATGAAGAGATAAACTCTGGCATTCATGAATCGATATTACAATATAATTTCCGGAATATCTATAGAAATTAAAAAAAATAATTGAAAATAACAGGAATTATTATGGCGTATATTTTTTTACAAACCAATCCGAATCAGTGCCGGAACGATAAGCACCGCCGGCACCATATACATAATCCATGGAATCGGCAAATATTGCACGGCACCAGTCTGTCCCTGTATTGGAAATCACATCCCGGTATAATTCGGTTCCGCTGGAATTGAATTTGATAACTGTCCATTCATAATCCGAATACATAAGCCTTCCACCCACATATACATTATTGCTTGAATCTGTGGTAATCCCCCAGGCTACATCATCTGTGCCATAGTCTATGACTTTATCCCAGTTCGTGGTATCTTCCGTCCCATTGCTGTCATATTTCTTTATTATCCAGTCCATATCATCATCGGATTGGGTGACAAAACCGGCAATATACACATTGTCATTTGAATCAATGACAATTGAATAAGCCCGGTCATATTTCCCTGCATTATCGGATTCCCTGCTCCAGACAAAGGAACCGTTTGCAGTGTATTTTCTCACCATGATGTCATTGTTACCGCTGCTGTTTGTAGCCCGGCCTGCAATATATACATTGTCCGATGAATCCACAGCTACGGCAATCGCCGTATCATTACCATATCCATTATCAAATCCGAAATCCCAGTCTACCGTATCTTCGTTGCCATCCGGATCGTATTTTTTCATCCACCAGTCGTAGTCGCCGGATCCGTTCGTAATAAGACCGACAACATAGATATTATCATTGGAATCGACAGCCATTCCCTGGGCCTCGTCATCCCCGGTTGAATAATTCCATTCATCAGTCCAGACTTCGCTGCCATTTGTCGTATATTTTTTTAAACCCCACAGTATATCCGACCCATCGGTAAACCATCCTGAAACATATACATTATTTTCGCTGTCTGTCACCACTGCCTGGGCTGAATCATTGCCCTCATACCAGTCAAATGCTTTATCCCAGTTTACCGTATCCTCGGTCCCGTCCGGTGCCAGTTTGATGATTTGCCAGTCTTCTGTTGTATTCGTCTTCATTCCTATTACATACACATTATCATTATAATCAATAGTCATACCTTTCGGATTATCGCTTCCCGCAGTATTTTTTTCAAATGTCCAGCTTGAAGCCCCGGTGTATTCCATGACCACATCGAATGTGGAATTACCGGTTGCATTACTCACATTGGAAGCCCCGTCTTTTGCCCAGGCATAGACACTCTTTGTTCCATAACCGGGACTTAAAGTGTATTTATCCGGCTTTGATGTTACCCATCCCGGATCATTATAAGCAGGTTTGACCGCAGATTCATTAATCATCCAGTAGGTGATGCCAGTGCCGCTGTCCGACCCATCCAGGGTAAAGGTGATAAAATGGTCGGTGGCAGGCGATCCGCTTGTTAGCGAAAATCCGGTTATTGCAGGGATATATCCATCCACCACAATATCACTCCCGGTTTTAATGGTGGTGCCTGGCAGATTGATGATTGCATCCGTATTCTCGCTGTTCCGCAGTGTTCCACCATTAAGGACGATTCCGGTGGCATCCAGATCACTGCTGGATTCATTCGTCCCTACCGTATAGGTGCCTGATGCAGAGTCTGCCGGTCCAAAAGCAGTGATACTCACTGTTTTTCCCGTATCCAGTGTGATATCCAGGGTACCGCCTGCCAGTGTCATTTGCTGGCTGAAATTGACAGTGATAGTGATATCATCCCCGATTCCATAGGTTCCATTTTCTGTAGAAGATGTTATGGAAAGAATGGTAGGATATTGAATAGTATACTCTTCCGTTCTGATTGTGCTGTCAAGCATCCCTGCTTTCACCGCATATGCCTTAATCGTCATGGTAGTATTGTGCCCTGCAACGCTTACCGGGGAAATGTATTCCGGGGAGGATTCGTCCGGGTCATCCCCATTTGTGGTATAATGGATAGTTGCATCGCTTGTACCGCATGAAATGACAATATTCTGGTCCGAGTGATACGTTCCGCCAGGGACATTCATCGATGGGGTAGATACCTGTTCATAATTTATCGTATATTCTTCTGTCCTGATTCCACTGTCAAGCATCCCTGTTTTGACGGCATAAGCCTTGATTGTCATGGAGGTGCCGTTCCCTGTCACTGGAATGGGGACGGAATAGACATCAGATTCCTCTCCCGGATCAGAACCATTGGTGGTGAACCGGATTACCGCCCCGGCAGTGGAGCAGGTAAGAGAAATGTCCTGGTCAGAATCATAGGTCCCGCCAGCGGGATTCATGACCGGGATAGCCACTTCAAGTTCAGAAATTGGGGTGGGTGAGGGTTCTGGAACGGTAATAGACTCTATGTATGTATCTTCTGTAAAAGGATTATAAAAGGAGACATTGCATGCAAAAAAGAAAATAATAAAAAAGGAAAAAATAAAAATAAATCTTACAGTTCTCATCATACCCCCCCCTCCCTTAATTCCATAACTTTTAAGATTTATTTTTTACTTATAGGATGAGTATATAACTAGTATACTATTTTTTAGCCGAAAATTCAAGTTTATACACTTACAGGGTGCGATTTCAAGAACTGGTTTTTTGCAGAGAAATAGCTTTTATACCTACAGTGTCACTTCATAAAATTTATAAGGAAACCAGGAATCCATGAAAAATGTTTGTATTTTTCAATTTGTATCAAAATTTTAGACTTTATGTTAAGGAGTGGGTAAAAATCCTCAATCCCACCCCACAGAGGACCGATTAATAAAGATCAAAGGAGTATTTATACTCCTTTGATCTTTCTCTTTATTTAACTATGGTGTTGGCGTAGGTGTTGCTGTTGGAACAAAAGGTGTTGAAGTTGAAGTTGAAGTCGGGGTCGGAGTCGGCGGATTCCAGGATTCAATGATGAATCCTATTATTTCTCCATGCTCGAAACTTCCATCCGGATTGACATGAATTGTATGGCTGTCGTTATTTGCCTGATTATTTCCCTGACTGGCATCATCAACAAAGGTAATTGAAGCACTGCCATCTGCATATTTGACTATTTTCACTACCATGGCAGCGTGTCCTCCACCCCCGGTCCACGATATCATAATTTCAACATCTCCTCCATTATTGAGTGTATTGATTGCGGTATCTATGTTTGTCGATTCACTCGAATCGACAGGCAAATCCTCGCTATCTGTATAATCATTTTTACCCGGGATGATATTGTTTTTTTGTGTTCCCGAAGACGTTGTACCCATTTCATCCGCAAGATCATCTTTTATATCCTGGGGGGAATCCACTGGTTCATCATTCAAGCTTGCCATATATGCAATGGAACGGGCAATCGCGGCAGGGGCGCATTCATTCGGGCCTTCGTCAATTGCCGGGATACTACCTTCGCTCGATACAATACCAATACTTACCGGTGTCCAGTCTGTTGCATCAGCATCGGCATCGAATCCTTTCCATACAGTAATTACAGCAGGTATGGAAGAATCCCCGCTTCCTCCATCCATACCACCTGTCAGGTAATCTTCATGAATAATACTTGTAGCAGAGAATAGCGTGCAGGTGCAGGAAGATAAATGAGATCCAAAATCAAAGGGTTCATCTGAAAGAATCACGGAAATAAAGGCATTCTCCCAGGAATTTCCGGAAGATCCCATTCCAAACATTGCCCCGGTTTGAATCTCGGGCAATGTGTCGTCATTGGGAACATACATGTTCTGAACGATCCAGATTGGGCCTGGTACTGCATCACAATCGATTGCCATGTTGATAAAGGCCCCGTTATTTTCCTGGATATATTTTATATCACCCGGTGTTACGGTGAACCGGGCTTCCCCGACCCGTGAATTGACAATTTTACCCCCGGCAGAAAGCACCCAGTCGAACTGGACCACATAAGCATCTACCCCATACCCCAAACTCACCGGGATTATCAATCCCAGTAAAATCAATACGGGAATTAATGGTTTCATACAAAACCTCCTCACTTTTAAATCGGATGTGTAATCATTATTCTTACAGGTAAGTCAATGATTACGGTTTTTATCTTGTTTCATGAATAATAGCAGTGTATAAGAAACGTCATTTTTTTGTGGCTATCGATATGAAAATTTTTATATAAAACGAAATAAATCTATTGTTATCACCTCCTTTTTTACAACCTGAAGCCGGTTTACATAATACTTTTCCTCTTGCGTTTTACCCCCTTTCATTCAGGACTTATAAAAAAATTAGCTATTTTAATAAATCCTTTCTCCTTTTATAAAAATAAAACTATATAATATATCATAATTACCTAAAAAAATATGTCGTCCATCCGGGTACAGATGGACGTTTTTTCCTGTAATTATCCAATTTATTTCACTCTGCAGACTGCACATGAAAAAACCCATTGAAAATTTTCAATTAATTCGGCCAAATTTCCTTTTTTCAATGGGTTTGGGGACATACAAATATCTATTTTAAAAAAACCAGTCAATAAATAAGCCTGAATTGAATAAAAATGAGCAGATTTTAACCTGTTTCCCTTCTTTTTTCTTAAGATTTTCATCATTTAGAGGCATTTTGTGAAATTATGGGGAGAAAATGTTTTGTTGGCATAACTCTTGCTTTCAATGCAATATATAATTGTTCACTATCCTGTATCAGAACGAGTGAATAATTTACAAAATCTGAACAGGTAAAACAGGGGGAGAGTTCAGGAATGAAATGTATATTCTATAAACCCGGTATTATTTATACTACAATGAAACCGTATTAACTATACAAAAAGGAGAAATTATGATGAAAAAGTTTGTATCTGGAGTTTTTATTTTTTGCCTGCTGATTTTAATCGTGTATGCCCAGAATGCTCTGCGGGTTTCCCAGGAAGGGAATGTGGGGATTGGTGTAGAGAACCCGGAAGTAAAGCTTGACGTAATAGGGGAAGTGAGAAGTACTGTCGGGGAGACGGAATTTTATATGGTTCCTAGAGGTGCGATTATTATGTGGTCCGGACTCGTTACGGAAATACCTTCCGGCTGGGGATTGTGCGACGGGTCACAGGGTACTCCTGATTTACAGGGCAGGTTTGTGGTTGGATATAACTCTGTAGATGCAGATTATGATATAATCGGAAATACAGGAGGGGAAAAAAATCATACTCTTACAATTGCAGAAATGCCGGCACATACCCATTCTTTCCGTGTTTATGATTTTGATTGGGATCATAAAGTTGCCCGATCCGGGGCAGACGATAGAAGTAGCCCCGGCAGGGAAGAAACAAGTTCCTCTGGTGGGAATCAGCCGCATGAGAACCGTCCGCCTTATTATGTACTGGCTTATATAATGAAATTATAGGAATCACACAACAGTGCAATGCCTTGTTTTTAGGCAGATAAAGACAATTTCACTCTATATCCTGGAAGGATGTAGTAATGAAAGCCTTAATTGGCTATAGAGAAGTTAATTTCCAATTTAAAAAAGGAGCAGTCATGAGAAAGTTAAGCCTTTCATTATTATTAACAATCTTCATTTCAGCAGGTACGTGGTCACAGGAATTCCTTACTCCCCTGAATGGGGGTGATCCTGTCGATGCAGGAATCCCGGATAACGCTGTAATGATGGAAAACAAAAATGGTGTTGTTTTTCTTGTTTCTATAAAGGAAAACACCCTTTTTGTACTCACATCCATCAATGCAGGGGATAGCTTTACTGAATACCCGCTTTCCTTTCTTGATTCTTCCGGGTTTTCTCAATTCCGTTATTTGACACTGTATGAGCAATCGTACAAAGACTGGGCTGCTTTCTTCATAGCAAGGAAGGATGGAGATGATCACCTCTGTGCCCTGGAGTTTGATAATGCCGGTGAATTAGAGCTTTTATCCGGGGGTATGCTCGATAGTACCTCTGTTCCGGGAGAAATAACAGGATATGAAATCCATCCGGATAAAGAAGGCGGGTATTATATTCTTTATATAAAAGAGGGCTTATTATACCGGACTTATATTGATAAGACAAAACAAGTCTATTCTGCCGTGCTCATTTCAGAACATATCGAAACAGTACAAAGCTTTTTCATGAAAGAAAAGATATATCCTGCCGGAGATATCCGTCATTACGGAATGTATATCTCATCTGCCGGTGCAGAAAAGAAGATCACCTATGTTGAATTCATGACAGGAGGAGCCATAGTGTCCCGGGAGGTGAAGACAACAGGAATCGATATATCGGTAGATTATCAAATAGAAAAAAACGACAATGACGAGACAATCTGTATTCTTACAATAGATGGAAAAATGTATGCATATAAAATCACCAATACAGGGATTCAGAATATCAATGCCGGGAATCCTGTCCGGGAATCACCGGGAATAATAACAAAGTGTGAACTCTTTTTATACGACAACAAACCGTATGTTCTTTTCCTTACCCGGAATGACATATGGGAAGGAATTTACGGGATCATGATTGATGAGCAGGGAAATGTGGAAAACCTGCATCAGGGGGTTCCCTTTAATACAGCAGGTACAGACGACTTTACCCTTTTCCAGTACAGAAAGGATATGTTTTTTTACGGATTTTTGGAAGAGCATGGAATCGTAAAAAAATTGAGAATATTTACCCTTACCCCTTATCATCGAACCTGGCATGATCTGTCATTCAACCTGGACGGGACAGCAAAAAATGACTCCATAAGTATCCTGGATTTTTCTTTTGCCGAACTGTCCGGCGGGGATTTTGTCATTACTGCCATGGTGAGAAACGGGACAGAATATAGACAGAAGATCTATGCACTTTCTGAAGATGAAGAAACACTTTCTTTTACCCGTGATGTAAGCGTAGAAGTAATGGACGAGGATTTCATGCAGGGTAGAATTGCCGGGGATTGCCTTTATCTTCATACGGATACGGATAGCTTTTTTTTCATAGACTTTGTCAGGAATCAATCCGCATCATATGAATCTTCACATATAGTGCCGGTAAAAGGCCAGGATGGCAGGTATTTTATTATCGCTGCAGAAGCTTCTGATTCTTCCCTTCTCTTTAGCCTGCCCAAACCGGGACCCCCTCCGGAAGGTGCATTGTGGACTACAGGTTCCCCACTGGGATCATGGCCGTCCTTTTGCAGGATCTATTCCGGTGAAAATGCAGGAGGACAAGATCCGGGAACCATAGAAGTGCAGCAGAAACACTCCCTTTCCATTGTCCGTCTGGATGGGATTGTACAGCCCGGGACAGAAGAACAGACAAGATACTTTACCATGGATAGCGGGGAAGAAAAGGTATTTACTGTCGAGGTATGGTCCCTGGGGAAACGGAAGGGTATTTATCGTTATAATGTTGAATCGACAATAGTAAAAAACAGTCGGAAAAACACCATGCAAGAATGCGAATCCGCAGCCGGCAGCCTTCTTGACAATCTCTATTCAAAAAAGGAATTCCTTTTCATGGATCTTTTCACCTTGCCGTTTTTTGCATCATATGTTCCACCAGTGGATAAAGAGGATTTCAACCCACTGCAACTTTCAGATTCCCGGGGAATAGTAAAAAATCCGGCAGTAGGGGACGGTATGGCAGTCTGGCAGGGATATGACGGCCACGATTGGGAAATTTTTCTATGGCAGGCAGGCCAGGTTACCCGGATCACGGACAATGAGCTGGATGATACCCTTCCCCGGGCAACAGAGGGCAAAGTATTCTGGATACAGGATGACGGAAGCGACCCGGAAATCTTCATGTGGGAGGAGGGAACAGGAATAACCCGGGTAACGGAAAATGATGTAGACGACAGGAATATAAGGGTATCTAACGGTGTATGTATCTGGCAGGAATATGACAATGGGGATTATGAAATATGGCTGATGAATAATGGACAACCCGAACGTATTACGGATAATGACTATAACGAGAGCTTTATCCACCTGGAAAATATCATTACGGAAACAAACTCCACCACAGTGGTTGCATGGTCTCGGAGAAAATATAAAACCATGGAAGTAATGATTGGCCAGGAAGACCAATCCATGGAGATTACTGCCGGGATTCCCCAAACAGAAATTATCACCTGGACAAAAACCTATAGTACATCATTTTTGCTGGAAAATCTGATTCTTTCCGGTATGGATTTCGACGGGACATCTTTTGTTTTACTTGGAAGCACATTCACTACCAGTCCGTTTGAACATCAATCTCCCCAGATCTATTCCCTTGAAAATAATCAGTTCGATACCATTACCGCAACGGATACGGACAAAGGGAGCCCGGGCATTAATGACAATACAATTGTCTGGCAGGAAACAACAGATGAAGGTTTTTATCATATCTTCATGTACAGGGGGATTACTGCCGGTATCCTGAGCATAACATCCTCCCTGTATCATAATATCAATCCTGTTGTTTCTGAAAACAATCTTATTGTCTGGCAGGAAAGTTACGGAGAAAATAACTGTATTTCTTATTTTAATTACAGGAATACCAGTGTGTCCGGATCATTCGTAACATCGTATGATGCGAGAAACCATGATGCAGACCATGGTTTTATTGTGTGGCAGGAAGATGACGGGGATACCTCATCGATATACGGTGCTGCCAGGTATGATATAAAAAGCCCAAAGCTGAGTATTTCCTTAACAATACCCGGGGAAGAAGTACCCCTTGAAGAAGGGATCTGGACAAATGCGTATATGATAACAGCGCAGGCGACGGCAGATGATTATGATGCAAATTACTACTATGAATCTTTTATTGATATGAACTCATGGCAGTACAGCCTGGACGGGGAATACTGGACAAATGTGGACGGCTCTGAGGAACAATCCTATCCGGTCGATCTTGCACCGGAAGGGGAAGGGGATTTTACCGTCTATTCCAGGGTTTCCGATACCACAGGGAATATCGGAACGGCAAAAAGCTTTGTAAGGATCGATCACACACCCCCGTCGATACGCGATAGTGATATCCCGGATTGGACGAATGAACCAGAGTATGAAGTGAATGCTGCCGCAGATGATGCTTTATCCGGTGTCGCCGGAGACACATGGCATTACCTGGTAAAGGATACCCGGACGGACGAAGTGATTGAGGAAGGGGACAGCCCGTATGTAACAATTCAAAGAGAAGGAAAAACAACAGTCACTTTCACGGTGAAAGATATCGCAGGAAATGAGGGGAAACGGGATTTCCAGGTAAATATCGACAATACACTCCCGGAAGTCACCAACATCATGTTGAATCCCGGGGTCTTAATGGAACATGATATAATACTTACAGGGAGGACCTTTACCGCAGAAGAAGGATTAATAGAAATTGCCGCATACAACACGATTACTACCCGGGGGGATTGTGTGGTGGAAGACGGGGCAAACGTGACGTTTGTCATGGGCGAACACGTGAATATCAATGAAGGGTTTGCTGTCAGACCTGGGGGTGAGTTCACTATTCAAATGGAATATCATCAAGGGGACTGGGTAAATGCAAAGTCGGTAAAAGCGACTGCTTCCGCCCGGGATGATCTATCCGGGATTGCTGAAGAAACCTGGGAGTATCGCGTCCAGGGAGAAAAATGGGTACCGGCATACATAGCGGATATCAAAGACCAGGGTGAGACAATTGTTTACTTCCGGGTATGTGATAAGGCCGGGAACCGGAGTGAAGAAAAAAGCATTACTATTAAAATCGACCGGGAACCGCCGTTCATTACCGCTACAGGGACACTTGAAAATACATGGTCCGGGAACAGGGAGTTTAAAGCAAAAGTAACAGCCGGTGATGGGGAAGGTTCCGGTGTTTCTTCCTTATTCTACAGGATATTTCCCGGAGAAGATGAACCGGGACCCTGGGAAGAACTACTCCCCCTTCCTGATCCGGTATCAACTCTCATCGGGGGATTCAGTGAAGGGAAATCCATTATCGAGGTTAAAGCAGTGGACAGGACAGGGCTTTTTGCCACAACGAGTGCGGAAGTGTGGCTCGATTTCACCCCGCCTGAAATCGTCTTTCCCGGTGACTGGACAGATGGGACAATTGTGGCGGAAGTGAAGGACCAATTATCCGGGGTCGATGCATCGAGCTTATTTGTAAGTAAGAACGGGGAAGTGTATTCTCCCGGGAATACACTGGTTTTTGCTGAAAGCGGGATGTATCCGGTATGGGTAAAGGCAAAGGACAATACAGGGAACGGAACAGTGGGAAGCGGGGAGGTAAAGGTCGATAAAACCCCGCCGGATATTACGGTAGAAGTTGAAGAAGACCTGGTCAATGGGAGGTTTTTCATTAAAGCGACAGCCGTCGATTCGTACGGTATCGGAGAGATCGATGAGGCATCATGGGGGTACCGGCTGAACGATGGTCCGCTCCAGCCGGGACATCGTGTGGAAGTGACGACACGGGATCACACCATCTATTTTGAAGTGAAAGATATGCTCGGGAACAAGGCATTCGTCCAACAGGCAATAAGACTGGACAATACACCGCCTGACATTTACACCACTGAAACAGGCTGGACTAATGCCGGCCTTATGTATGCCAGTGCCAGGGCTTCCGATAATCCGTTCGGTTCAGGGGTAAACCCGGCCGGCTGGGCATACCAGTTGAATACCACAGCAGGAACCTGGATACAGATATCCGGTATTACCGACCCGGATGCGGAAGTGAAAGTGCCGGTCTCAAAAGAAGGTCTTACCATCGTTTACTTTAAAGTAGCTGATTTCGCTGGAAACGAATCAACAGCCAGTACCATTATCAGGATAGACCGGACACCCCCGGTGTTTACCGGATTCACGTATTATAATGACAACAATGAAATCCTGGGTAGTGACGGGCAGGCGAATGTCTGGACAAACTCCTCTTCTGTTACTCTTATCGCAGGGGTCTCTGACTCCAGGGAAGGGGTGGATACCTCCGGCGTAGAGAGTGTTCTCTGGAGTTTTGACGATACGCTGCCGGAAACCGGGTGGGAGAAAAGTGACCGGGTAACAATAACAAACGAAGGAAGATCACGTATTTATTTCAGGGGAAAAGACAATGCCGGGAATGTGTCGGAAGCGGTAAGATATGTACATATAGACCGGTCCGGCCCGGTAATCAAAGAAGGACTTATTGATGATACTTATGTGAAAGATATTCTCTGCTTTACGGAAATGCCCATGGCGATTGATGAATTAAGCGGCGTGAGCCCGGAAACCCTGGAATATTCATTTGATGCGGCAGATGCTTCCTGGGCAGCGGTATCGGGGGAAATCGATGTTTCTTTTCTTACAGAAGGCATTCATACGCTTTGTTACCGGGTATATGATTATGCAGGGAATCATTCGGTTATACAGGCAGGAAGTACGTTTACTGTAGATAAAACACCCCCTGTTATCACGGATCTTGTTCTTTATGCCGGGGAAAAGATCCTCGAAGAAACCGATTTTTCTCCTTTCAACTCTGTCAGGGTAGATATCGATGCATCAGATACCTACGGTGATACTTTGGAAGGAGAAATTGCAGGATATTCATGGGAATTGTTCATCACTCATGAAGATTCCCCTCTCCTTACCCATTTTACCCTGGCAAACCAGGATTTCTCTCTTACCTCGCTGGATAACGGGTTGTATTACTTTTATGTGAAAGCGGTTGACGAAGCAGGGAATGAAAGCAGCGAAGCATGGGAAAGAATCATCCGGGTCGATGCTATAAAGCCGGGGATTCCTGTAATAAAAGGGCTTTCACATCCCAGGGCAATAGTGCCGGAAGATGCAGTCGCGTTGAAAGATGCCCTGTTTATGATAACTCCCACAACCGCCGGGGATTCCGGTATTGCCGGCTACTCATATGAATTAAGAAGCGGACTCGATGAACAAAGCGCCATTATCCTGGAAACAGGTACTGTTGCCGGTGGGAGAATTGAGTTCCCCGGACTCCCGGATAACGAGGTAAATGAGTTTTATTTTCTACTAGTAAAAGTAACAGGCGGGAATAGAATCGAGAGTGACAGGGCTGTGTTTTCATTCAGGATTGATTCTACCCCGCCGCAGAATCTGGACGTGGAATCCGTAAGCCATCCGAATCCCGAACTTTATTACCCGTCCGAAAACCTTGTTCTAAAATGGAACAAGCCGCTTGATTTTACCGGGGTAAAGAGTTATTACTGGAAACTCTCCACGGAATCCCTGCTCCCTGAACCATTACCGGAAGATTATCAACATGAAGGAGAATGGACAGAAACAACGGCCCGGACACTTACAAAAAATTTGATGGATATCATTGAGCCGGGAGGGGGAAGTGAGAAGGGTGCCGGGACAGTCTATGCTTGTGTATGTGCGCTTGATTTTGCAGGGAACAGGCAGTATGACCAGACAATAGTCCGGTTCGATACAGTAAAACCGGAGGTTGATGCAGACAGTATCACGATAGAGACAGATAAGCCGGAACGAAAGGCAGATGTTTTCTGGCAGATCCCCACAGACAATACCGGACTCAGTCATACGGAGTTACGGCTCGCCCTGCTGAACAATGATAATTCCGTTACCTATCTTTCCAATACCATAATAAAAAGTAATGATGATGTGCCCGTTCATACATTCAGGGGATTGAACCCGGATGATTCTGTTATCTATGTATTATTTTTCACCGGGGTGGATACGGCAGGGAACAGGACCACTATGGTAAAAGGCTTTTCTTTCAGCGGCTTGCCTGTTACCATCAATATATCAATACCCTTTACGGCAACAATAAAAGGATACACAATCGAAGGAAAATACTCTGCCGATCCTTCCCTCCAGGAAGCCCGTATCCTTGTTCCTTCAAGCCTTCATCTTTATACACAAACAGATCCGCCTGAATATCCTGATGCAATCAACCTCACGGAACTGGAATTTTCAACCGAAGGAGAGTTCATCGCGGGCAGCAACCCGGGTATTTCGTTTAATGCAGAAATAGCAGGGTATGATATTGCCGGGACAGGTCTGTCGATAACAAAAACCCGGGGACTTGTCTTTCATGAGCTTACCTTTACGACAATTATCGATATGGAAGATACGGAGAAATCCTTTCACTATACCGATGTCGCCGTTTCTTCCCCGCCGGAGATCCTCTTTGCCCCGGGATTCATGAAAACGGAAGACCCTGCATTTTCATTCCAGTCTGTCCGTTCACCTTCAGATCCCGGATCGCCTGATCCTCCAGCAGAACCGGGCTGGCTCTTTTCCGGGATCAGGGAGACCGGATTCGAGAATGATTCATGGGTTGCAGGTCTATGTCAATTGGACCTTACCCTGATTTCGGATAAGGTGTGTGCTTATCTTTTAGACCAGGATGATAATAAGGTTTTTACCATTCCCCTGGAAAAAGCAACGATTTCCCCGCAAAGGACAACACGTGAAGGGGAGTTTACCGGCAGGTTTTACCTGGAAGCTGCAGGAAACCTGTTTTATATCAGGAATGCATTCCTCCGGGAAAACAGGATTATCATTATAGAAGCAGAGGTCATCTTTCCGCCGGAAATAACAGAAGACGAAGTGATTATCAAAAACTTTTCTATAGATATTGACGGCAATATTCACGAAGAACCGGGATTCTCTGTTTCACCCTTCCAATTTACTTCCGGTGATATCACGTTTACTGTCGATACCATCCATTTCATCGGGAACAGCCTTGTTATCACCAGCGGGAAGCTTACCTGCAATGACATGGCCTTTTTATTTAACAACCTTGTGCTTACCTGTGAAGGGGTAGATTATGATACCCCGGCAGAGATACCGGGATTTTCCGGGGTATATTCCGGTTTTACCGTTACGAGTGATCCGGCATACCTTCTTCAAGACGGGATATGGTGTCCCCGGGCATGGGTTCATATGCCGGAATCATTCGGCGGGGAGAAGCAGGAAATAACCGGGTTAATCGTATCCCTTTCAGAAAATACTGTCTTACAGACCGGGGAAGGAAGTACCCAGTTTGAAATTGCAACAGCTTATGCCGCAGATCCCGGAAGCGGGAACAATATCACCGTGGAAAAGATTGCTTTAACCCCGGATGGGCTTTATGCATCCGAATTTACCGTCCCTGTACCCGGTTTTTTACAGCCATCCGTAGAAGTAATCCGGTTAAAGAACCTTCCCATGATTTCAGACGGTACTGTCGGGAATTCGGAAAAGAGTGACGGGGAAATCATTGAAATAACAATCGCCGGATTCACCTTCTCTGCGTATGAGTTTGTTTTTAATGGTGATGTTCTCATTTTGGGGAAAATAGATTTCCTGCTCCCGGATAACTATTCTCCCTCATTACTTACTTTTGAAAACCTTTCCGTGAATATGGCTGGTATCGCTTCCCCGGGTCTTGTCATTTCCCCGGTACATCTTCTTTCCTCCGGGTGGCATATCATTCTTAAAGATCTTACTGTAGATGATAATGGAATAACCGGCATGGGAGAAGTTCAATTACCGGAGGAATTCGCTTATCGTATCATAACATTTCCCGGTTTCACGCTTTTCCCGGATGGAAGTTATACAACCGGTCTTTGCACCGAAGACACCTTTTTCAGTCTTTCAGGCTGGACAGTAAAAGCAAACGGACTGTCACTGGAACAGGAAACCATTCATATAAGCAATACCGATGTCTTACTCTATTCCATAATGGGCGGTGGTGCCCTTTCAATACCGGATATCGTGATTAATTCTTCCGGGGAAATAGTAAGCAGCGGGGAAGGGACGGGAAGTACCGATTTCTTTGCCGTGAATGGGTTCAGCGTCACTGCGGAACGATTCACGATAAAACCGGATGGCATCAAGCTGGGAGGAAAGGTGTATTTCCCGCCCGCACTGGGAGAGGTTTATGCATCTTTTGGTAAAGAAGAGATACTCCTTGAATCGGACGGGTGTATTATTACACAGGAAAAATCAGGTCCTGTCGAATATGATATTGCCGGGTGGAGTATCAGTGCTGAAAATTTCCGTTTTGACAGACAGGGACTTTATGTGGGGAAAAGTACTATCGATTTTTTCGATACCGGGGTAAAAGCCGATATCCCGGATATCTGGTTTTATGCAGATGGAAGTATCAAGCTCGGGGGAGTCAGTTTTGACGGATTCGAATTACCTGTTTTCGGGTTTACCCTTGGTGTCACCACATTATACCTGTCTGATGAAGGACTCACCATCAAGGCATTTATCAACCTGCCTCCCAACCTGGGAACAGAGAGTATCTATTTTGATAAACTCACCCTTCATCCCGATGGCCGCATTAC
Source organism: Spirochaetales bacterium (assembly GCA_016935735.1). Taxonomy (GTDB): domain Bacteria; phylum Spirochaetota; class Spirochaetia; order SZUA-6; family JAFGRV01; genus JAFGRV01. The sequence goes on from JAFGQK010000264.1 coordinate 34,876, forward strand.
CTCGGAGGTAGTGGTCCGTGATTTCATGTTCGATCTTTTTGATTTTCATTTTCAATTCAGAAATATCAGGTTTGACGAAAGCGGTTTTTCCATTGAAAAAGGGATCGTTACCCTGCCCGGGGGGATTCTCGGTTCGAAGAATATAGGCATACAAAACTTTAAGATAGGAAACGATGGCAGCTTTGAGGTGGAGGGGCTTGGCCTTGATCCCTTTCACCTCTGGGGATACACATTCCTTCTTAAGAGTATAGGATTTAAGGATAACGTTGTTTCGTTCAGCGGGAGTATACGCTTGCCGTCCGACTTTTTTATCACCGAGCTGGCAGGCAGGGAGCTTGTGATAGAGAAATTCAGCGTATCGCTGGAAGGGGAGGTGCTGGATTTCAAGGTTGTGCTGGAAGGGGAGTACCGCTTTACCCTTTTTAAAGCCTGGACAGTCATTATCAATTCGATTTCAATTGAAAACTCATGGTTCAGGATCGAAAGCGGGACACTGATCTTCCCGGAAGGATTTGGAATAGATTCCATAGAAGTCGGGAACATCGCGTATAATGTCGAAACATCGGAACTCATCATTGGCGAGATTACCCTCGAAAATATCCCGCTTCATTACGAGGGGTTTACGTTTGTCATAAACAAACTGATTATTTCCGGTGAAAGAGGTCTGGTCTTGAGTGGGTTTACCATTATCCCGGAATGCTTTCCATTCGGACTTGCCGGGAGGGTTCTCACTATCGATGTATTTCAAATTAAACCCGATTTTACCGTCGGCGATATCGCCCTTTCCCTTTCCGGTTTCAATACACCCCTGTTCGACGGGTTCCTCTACCTGGAAAACGGCACTCTTGGTTTTTCCGGAATGGAGGAAGATCTTATTTTGAGTGTCAACGGGACCCTTATACTGGACTCCCGGTTCCCGGCCGGTTTTGGCGGGAAAAAGCTTCATATCAATGCATTCAAGATCAGGACAAATGACGGGAAAATCACGGCTTTTGATGCAGAAACCGATCCTTTCCCCTTCCCGTTGTTCGGGATAGCAGAGGTTGAAGATGCCAGGATTAAAGTGACATACGCGGAGGAAACAGACCATTTTGCTGTGGATGTTTCCGGGGATATTGTCCTTTCAGGGAATTTCCCGGACTCTCTTGAAAACAAACGAATCTCAATTACTGCATTCAACATAGATACAAACGGCACGATAACCAGGTTTGCCGCGGGACTGACACTTCCCGGCGAAACCGGCTTGTTCGGCGATATTTTCTTACTCGACGCAACCGTTAATGCCATCCTTACCCCGGATAAAGACGGCATTCAATTTGATGTTACCGGCAAAATCCGTTTCGGACCGGGTTTCCCGGATGGCATTGCCGGACTGGAAGCGGATATCAATAAACTCTGCTTTGATACCCTGGGAAACATTATTTCCCTTGATGTCAATGTTCACCTTACCCAATTCGGTATTTTCGGGCTCACGGTAAAGAACGGGAAAGTACATCTTGCACTATCCGATGACGGTGACATCCTTACCAGTGTGAGCGGGGATGTCATTCTCCCGCCGGATTTTCCAGAAGGATTTGCAAATCTTGTTGTTTCTATCAGTAAGTTTACCATTGCATCCACCGGGGAGATCAAAGAACTTGACATGGGATTTAAGGGACTCAATACAACCCTGTTTGGCGGTATAAGCTTACAGGACGGTGAGCTTACCGTATCCGCGGACAGCGGAGATGAACTCATTTTTTCCTGTGCAGGGAAAATAATATTACCGCCCGGATTACCCGGGGATTTTGCCGGCCTGAAGCTGGTCATATCAAAATGCCGTATTTCGTCCAGAGAGGGCCTTCTGGATTTCCGTGCAAAAACGGAAAGCAATATTACAATAGATTTTCTTGCCGGACTTGTTCTGGAGTTTAAGGAAATACAAATCGACATGGAAGGAATCTCCATGAACGGCAGTCTCACCTTTCCTTCTATCTTTCCCGAGGGGTTGGCAGGGATGGTACTTGTGTTCAGCAACCTTAAACTCGGTTGGGATGGGTCGGTTATTGATATCCAGGCAGGTATCGGACATATATCGGTGAACCTCGCCGGGTTTACAGCGGATTTTTATAACCTTGAGTTTAACAGCAAGGGCATTTCCCTTGAATCCTGTATCCTTACCCTTCCTCCGGCCCTGGAGAGTAAGAAAGTAGGGGTAAAGAATGCCGGCTTTGACTGGGACGGCCGGTTTTACGGCGACATCATCGTTCCCACATTGGATTTTCCCTTTGCCGGGTTCCACCTTTTCATGCATTCCCCGAGTCTGGATGTGGAAAAGTGTGAGATAAGTTTCACCCGGGTTGATGTCGATCTGCCCCCCATTGTCGGGGGCCGGATTTCGTTATCCGGTGTAAGGTTAAGTCCGGAAGGACTCAAAATAACCGGCGGATCATTCAAACTCCCCGATTTCACCATCGCCGGCGGGCTTGGATTCAGAGATGTAATGGTCGCGTTTTCACTATCAGACGGGGGCGGGTATTTTGTCGCAGGACAGGGAGAAATGCTCATCCCGGGACTCGGGAGCTTCCGCGCAGACGTATCATTTGTCAATAGATCAAAGGATTATCCCATAGGGATTAAGCGGGCATATTTTGAATACACGGTGTATGGGATCGGGATACCGGTCGGCGGTCTTGTCTATCTTAATGCGATACGGGGGGGAATTGCATTCGGTCCCCCGGATGAACTCCCCGGCCAGGTGCAGGGAATGTTTGCCAATGGTACCAGGCTCCAGCTTGGGGTTACTCTTACCGGACCTTATGGAGGAAGTCTTGTAAAAGGGGATGCGGATTTCTGGATCGACGTGAGTAACTGGGGTATTGCATTTAAGGGACAGGTAACAGTATTGAATGGAATCGTATCCGGTACCTTAATCACTGCCCTGACTAATAGAGGGTTCTACGGTGATTTTTCTTTCCGTATTGTCTTTGTAAAGGGTCAGATAAAACTCTATATCTTCCCGTATCATGGAAGAACCATGGTAAGCGGTTCGGGGAAATTTCAATTCGGCCTGCCCAAAGGGTGTATCCTGAAAATAAAGATAAAGATCCTCTGGTGGAAAATCAAAATCTATATTCCGCCATGGGATATCTGGTTGTTCAGTATAGGCGGCGAGTTCGGGCTCTTTAAAAACGGACATGAAGGATTTAAAGGATGGATCGATTTCGGCATATTCGGCAGGCTTGGTGTATTTGTAGGAAAGGGCAGGTTTAAACTGGGGAATGTCAGTGAATACGAACTCTACAACCCATTTGAAACACAGGCACAGCGGTCTTCCGGCATGCCGGGTATAGATAGTTCGGGTATAGATAGTAATAGAAGTATTGCTGTGAATAAAGATTATCAAAATGAAAACCGCCGTGTTTTTGCCATGGATGAAATCATTTCAGGGAACAGAAAGACAGACAGGTACCGGTTTATTGTCCCGGGCAAGGGAATGGATAGGGGAAGGGGAAGGTATGTCACAACACCCTCCCTGACCAGCACATTGATGTTGAGGAATACAACAGCGGATGTACAGGATGATCAAAATACGGAAGTGGAGCGTATTGTCTTTATGCTCGGGTATATCGAAGGAGATCCTGCGCTTACCGCCATAGCACCTTCCGGCACGAGGTTTTCACCCGGGGACCCCGGGGTCCTTGTTGAACGCCAGGAATGGGGTCTCCTGATGGCGGTAACGGACCCTGAGCCTGGTGAATGGAACCTGGAGGTTTCCGGTGTGGTGAGTGATGACTCTTATGTGGTGAAGGCATTTGAAAAGACAAAAGTCCCGGAGATTCGTCTGGATACCCCTGCTGTTGAAAAAGAGCATGTTGATGCAAGTATCACGGTAGCAGGAAACGCGATGACTCATAACGGGACACGTGGTGATGTTGTTATCAACCGATCCTTTGAAAAGGATTCGTATATCGGTGAACCAATGGCAGAAACAACGGCAAATGAAAATGGGGATTTCTCCATAATCATCGATACCTCTTCCTGGAAAGCAGGGGAATACTGGCTTTTCGCTTCGGTGAGTGTGGATGATGGCCCTGAAACAAAAGCATATGCACCGGGAAGTATTGTCGTAAGCGGGAATCAGGATGAACTCCTTGCGGTTGAAAACCTGATTGCAGCTGATAATGGGAATGGCGGGATTGATATTTCCTTTACTGACCCGAATGGTGAACATACAAAAGGATATTACGTCATGATAGAGAACTTATCGGCAGGGGAAGGGGACATCTATGAAAAATCCTATGAAGAAGTATGGATCGGCTCTCTTACCGGGATCACCCTGCCGGGATACCGGGAAGGTGATGAAATCCGGCTTGCAGTAAAGGCTGTTGACTATATGAACAGGGATGGCATTGTTTCCGGGTCTGTGACCATTGTAATGGGAGAAGAAAAGGAAATAATAAATGTTTTTAGTTTTACTGAAAAGGAAGTTTCCCTGGATATTATGATCGGACAGTTATATGACGGAACCCTCCATTTTACTGTTGATAATGCACAATCAACAGGAACAGCATACGATTACCTGGAGGTTGCCGGCACCCAGCCCGGCAGTTCAATAGAGGAACTGGAAAACCAGGGCGAATTATCCTCGCTTTCCGGCATTTCCTTTCATTTTGACAACAGTATGTGGAATCTTGCCGGGGGCGAAGGGGATGTTGATTACTCAATAAGAGCAGATGTCACGATGAGCCCCGGAGAATATCGAAGGGAGTTTTATTTCAAAAACAGGGGAAACAGGGATATAACGGAAAAAGTCGTGTTTACCATCACCCTGAATTATCCCCCTGTTGCGGTTTCATCGATCACCCCTGATACATTGGACAGGAAAGAAGGAACAGAACTGGTTGTTTATGGTGATAACTTCTATGCCGGAACACGGCTTTTCCTGGATGAAAACGAACTGGTGATTTATGATTCTGCTGATTATTATCTCCGTGCCACCATAGACCCGGGATTGGAAACCGGGGAACATACTATCCGTGTTACCGGCCCGGGAGGGGATGAGGTCATTCAAACGATTACGGTCACAGAACCAACCTATGCTGTCCTGGGATACAAAACAAAGAGTGTCATACAACCGGGAGAGACGGTCAGGTTCTATTTTACCATAATCGGGGAAGAAGGATTTGAAGATACAGTCCAATTCCATGTAGAAGATATCCCGGCGGGGTGGAACACTGGAATCGATCATCCTGTTATTGGTCATCTGCAAACCGCTTCTGTCGAGGTAATGGTCCCTGAACTCACCGCACCGGGAGAATATGTTCTTACCCTGGTATCCGAGGATGGTGACGAACTCCCATTACAGGTAACTGTCTCTGAAACACCGTCTCCCCCGGTTATTACCGGACTCTCAACATACTCGGGGTTTGCAGGAGATGAGCTATCAATATATGGATATGGATTCGGAAAACATCCGGTGGTAAAGCTTCATAATACGGAAGTTCCTGTCATCTCTTCGTCACCGGATTCACTTCTCATAGCAATCCCTGCTCATGCAGAAAGCGGTGATATTATTGTCGGGAATGATGGTCTGGTATCGAATGGTGTTGCATTTACCGTAAAACAATACGGGTTTACTCTTTATGCCGAAACAGAAACTGTCCGGTTGCATCCCGGTGAAACCAGCAGTGTAAAAGTATTCGTATCCGGTTACGCCCCTTCTGTGACCCTGGATACAACTGTGTATGATCCCGGGATTGCAACAGGACTCGATAAAGCAGAGGTGATACCGAATGATGTGTGCCTTCTTACGCTTTTTGTCCCGGGAAATACGGCAAACGGGGAGTATGAAGTTCTGCTTAATGGAACATACAGTGATTATACAGCGCAAACTATTATAAAACTTATCGTCACCGATGCATTCTGTTTTATTACAGAAGAACTCCCGCAGGCTTTTGAAGGAGTCTCTTACTGTACAGAGGTAAAGACATTAAACCACAGGGGACAGGTCACCTATAGCCTGGAAGACGGCCAGCTTCCGCCGGGTCTTGTCGTAAGTCAGGGGGGAGCCATATCCGGTACACCAGCCGGGACTGGAAGTTTCAATTTCACCCTGACAGCAACGGATAGTGATGCAAAAATGATAAGCAGGGAGTTTACTCTTTCCGTCCAGGAAAACAACTGGTCGCATACAAACAAAAACAGCGGGAGAACCAGGTACAATCCTGTCCAGTCACCTGCGGATAACAGGAAAAAATGGACAAGTACGTCATATCCCGGTTTTACCGGTACTGAAGAAACCCGGGGAAGAACGGAAATCCTTACCGGGACACGGCGTATCTTTGTAGTGAAAGGGAACAAAATCCTCGGACTTGACAGGGAAACCGGATCGGTGATGTTCCTGTATCAATCCGTTTTACAGGGAACGATACGACAAAGCATGTATCATGAAGGCATTCTCTTTGTCCTGGAAGATAACGGAACATTCCAGGCCGTGGATGCCCTGTTCGGGAATCTGAAATGGCAGCGGGATAAGGTAACACGGTTTGCTCTTGTTGATACTACCTTATACCTGGGGAGCGAAGCGAAAATACAGCTTGTTGATGCATCAAACGGGATGTTAAAAGCAGAAATAAATGCAGCACTCCCGGATACCGGGATACTGTTCGTATGCCGGGAAACATTGTATTGGGCTTTTGAAGAGAACCTACATGTCCTGGATGAGAATGGGTGGCAGAATGTGTATAGCGAGACGGGACAGATCATTTCGGATGCTGCCGCAGATGAGAAGAATATCGTTTTATCAACTGAACAGGGAAAACTCATCATCCTTGATCCGGATATAAATAAAACAGGAGAAATCCAGACTGGTCCTGCCGGTGCACGGGTTGTCCTTAAGGAAAACAATATTATCCTTGCAGGGGGAAATGAAATGATAAGTTTTGAAAGGGAGTCCCTCGAGCATGTTTTCACCAGTACCCGGGAGGTAGATGAGATTGCAGCCGCTTTAGAAAAGGTATTTGTACTCAACAAAGATACCCTTGCCGCAATAAACGGATATGACGGGACAACCATTTGGGAATCGGCAGGATCGTATAGCGATAGTGCCCTAGCCGGGGAATGCCTCTATGCTGTATCGCCGGAAGGTATTGTTACCTGCTATAATGCCCCGTCGAACATATATCCGCCTGTTACGACAATTCACGCATTCCCTGCCGAGCCCGATGGTGAAAACGGGTATTACATCACGCAGCCCACGGTGGATATTCTTGCTCATGACCAGGAATCGTATGTGGAAGAAACCCTGTTCCGGTACACTACCGGGGATTTCACCCCCTATACAGAATCCTTTATCCTTCCTGACGGCGAATACTCTCTGATCTACTATAGTGTGGATAACCACCATTACCGTGAACCGGACAGGATCAGTTTTTTTAAGATCGATACATTTCCCCCTCTGACTGCATTTATTGCCGCCGGCGCAGAAGGGGATAACCACTACCATATTTCCCCGGTCACTGTATCGTTAAAAGCAGAAGATATGACCAGCGGTATCAACCTTACTGAATACCGGATTAATGATTCCGGATGGACAACATACAGTAAAGAAATTTTGTTATCTGAAGAAGGTGAATACAGCATCTCCTGGCGGTCTACAGATATAGCCGGGAATTATGAAACAGAGCAGCACAGGAATATTACGATTGACCTTCATGATCCCGAAGTAGAAGCCTCTGTCCGTATAGAACCCGGCATCGGCATTATCACCATCACTACTTCCGACAGCTTTTCCGGTATCCGTGGTATCGAATACAGGATTGATGATGGGATAATTCAAGCGTATGAAGGAACGATACCAATTACCAGTCCGGGGAAGCATACTGTCTATTACAGGGCATATGATAATGCGGGAAGATATTCAACATGGCAGGATATAACATTCGACATAACGGATGCTGCTTCTGTTGACTGGATAGAGGATTTGCGGTTTTCATACTATCTCCCCTGGAGAAGAGTGGTTCGTAACATCCAGGCAGGGGACACCCTCTATGCTCCATACATGGGATGGCATAACAGGATAGCCGCACTTCCCGGTTATCTTGCCGGTGCGGATTATATCAGGCTGCATATTGCAGACCGGGTATCCCGGTCACCATGGTTCATCACTTTTACTGCCGGGATTGACTGCGATGTGTACATCATGAAACATAAAGCATCCTGCACAGACCTTACCGGCTGGGAACTGGTGGAAAAGAATTATCCGGTAGAACCGCATCACTTTTTCAGAGGCGGGGCAGATGTCTACAAAAAGCAGTTTAAAACAGGGGACAGGGTGATTATCCCGGGAAGCTATATCCGCGGGTACGGTTTCAGTAATCTGGTATTTGTCCAATATGCCCAATCCAATACTATCAAACTTTACTCTCCTTTACCGGGGACAGAGTTCATTCCCCTTGATACCATCCGGTTTGCAGGGACAGTACTTCAGGAAGGTGATTTCACTTACCAGTGGGAGGTGAAATACGGGGAAGGGGAGTGGAATTCCTGCGGGCATGGATTATCCGGGGAATTAACGCTTCCCTATACGGAAGATGAACGTGCAATGTATCTGAAGTTCTCTGCAACCGGCAGGGACATATCATTATCAACAGAAAAGGAATATCTGATTAAAAATCATGGTGATATAAGGCTTTTCTTTCCGGTCCCGGGAGGTGAGCTGCTATCCGGGGAGAGTATTCCCCTGGACTATTCCGCCTCCGGTGTGTCCGGGGAACCGGCCGGTTCCAGCCAGGTAATCTGGTATAAAAGCCGGGATGGGCTTACCTGGGATACACTTGTATCCCAGCCGGGAAACACCCTTGCCGTACCGGAAACCCCCGGCGATTATTATCTGAAAGCAATACTTATGATAACTGAAGCTATCTTTATGGAAAGGAGTTTCTCCTTTACTGTGGTCGAATCATTAAGCCCGGTTAAAATCGTTTTCGGCATAGATGAGAGTGAGAATCCGTGTACTGCCGGGGAAACGTTTACTTACCATGAAAACGGCCTTGCCTATGGATTTAACACCGATCATACGGACAATTGTCGTATATTCTTTGTTGCCGGGCACCATCATCATAAAGAGAAGTATACCAACATACGATTAAAACCGGGGGGTTCTTTTGATATTGCATGCAGGAATGGTTTTTATAACGTGAGTATCCTTGCAGGACCTATAAATGCATGGGAGACGACCGGTATCACGATCGAAGGGTGCCATGTTCCGGTAAAAGGCCACTGGTACCGCAGCCTTCAAATCGTGACCGGTACGGTCCGGGTGAATGACCGGACACTCACAATACAGGGGAATCCGGGCCTACCCCTGGTATGGCTTTCTATTGAACACCTTGCCCCGGACGAAGTTGCGGAAACGGGCTTTGCTATAGAAACAGTAAAGGGTGTTATGGTTTTTGAGGATTATCCCTCGTGCGGGAGAAAAAAGGACAGGAAAAAGGAGGAATGTGATGAGTAAAAAGATTGTTGTGATTGTGATAATGGTTGTTATCGGGTGTGGGGTGTGCCTGGGGAGGGGGATGTATGAGAAGGAAGTTGTCATTAAATTAGAATGTGCTGATAATGTAACATTAAATAAATATTTTAAGATTAATATTGAACCAATTTGGGGTAAATATAAAATAACAATACTGGAAAAAGTACATGCATGGGCTGTTATATATGATGATGACTGTACAGTAAGTGATGCTTTTAATAATAATGATGAATTAAATCAAATTTTAAATAGATATAAAGATACTAATCCAACGGGCACTGATTATAATTACGAAATCATTAGTGAATATCATTTAAGTGATGCAGCGCATTATAACAGCACATATTTAAAAACAAAAAATACAATTGGAAATCCACAGTTCTATATCGATAAATGCGGTGTAAAAAAATTCTGTAAAATAATATTGTTTCATGATTCAGGTACATATGACTGTTATATTTTCGAAATAATTCCGGAGTTTTTCATGGGAGAATTTGAATTATTTGGTGAGAGTGAAAATGAAGAGAACTATAACAAAAAATGTGCTGATTTTTTACAAAAATTTATTGATGATACTTCCTTTCATAAAATACTTAAAGATATATTTGGGGAATTAATTGCCAATTTAATTGATTATGAAAAATTAAAAGATGGTGGGTATTATGATAGCTTTACATACGCTATGTCTTCCCATATAAAAAAAGACTATGAGATAAGGGAACTGAATAAAAACGGGCAGATGATACAATTACATGTACCGTATCTTGATTTTTCGGAAGTAAATCCTTGCGAAGCACTTTATTCTGAAGATAGAAATAAATACATAACTGCATATATGCATTACCTGTATGATATTAAAAAGCCTGTTCTTTCTTATATTATTCAGGAAAGATTAAACGGCCGGTATGAAGAATCTTATTCAATTAATAAGAATTTTCTCCATTATGATTATACACATTATGAAGAAATAGATGCTGCTACAGGGAAAGAAATTGCAAAGAATGCATTACGGTACCTTACCTGGGGTGTGGAATATACGCCATGCGTCCCTGCATATAAGGACTATATTAAGGGATTTTCGACAAATAAAGTATATTATGATTATTACTATTTGAATTATATTTTTAACAATAAATATAAAGTAAATTTCTCTTTCAGGCCAACA